>DNGT01000334.1 GCA_003486165.1 Desulfobacteraceae bacterium | reverse complement strand
TTTGTAATATAAATTTACAAGGGATTTACCAGCAGTATTCGTTGTAAGGAAACGATCCCGGAAGTCTCGCAGTATTTTAACATTCGGCTCCACTAGAGAACCATAAGCTGCTGTAGCTATGAAACAGCCGCCGCCGCCGCCACCAGTGCTCACCGGGGTATTATAACTTGGGGTATTAACATTTGAATTCTCATTATCTTCATGATTGCCGGCAAATAAATTTAGGGAGCTTAAATCAGTGGCCGGACATCCGATCAAATTGGTTTCAAAAGCGATCCAGCGGTAGAGTTGAGAGTCAAGCGGGAGGTCAGTTTTGGATTTTTGATTGGCCTCTCCTATTTTTGTAATATTCCCACTAAAAATTGCTTCCACAAATTCTTTTTGGGCAAGATTGGATGCGCCTTTAACATAACTGCCTGGGTAATACCAACTATATCGAGAGTTGCCGATGTATGCAAATGCTCCGCCATCGCGATTACCATTGGTAATCGCTTCTCCGAAACAATCCATGGATTTATAGGCGTTGTCTGAATTGAGACCATCAATAGAACCCGCATAACATCCCTGAGAATAAACGAAAAAATATTTATCGTTTGTCATCGTATAGATATCAGCGTTGTTTAGCTTTATATCTGAAAAAATGGTTGAGTGACCCGAATAGTTGATACTATAGAATTGATTTGAGTTGATATATGTCAAAAGTTGTGATTTCGGCCAGTTATTATCTTCCCAGTTTCGATCATACAGTGTAGTTTTCGGGGTTGAACCCATATAGGAGTATAGCCAGTCCATCCTGTCTCCGCCCCAGGTTGAGCTTTCCAACTCTTCTCCGGTGAGAAGGATATTCGTTGGGCTATCATGGGTTTCAAAGGCAATGATCTTGTTGATCTGATTCATGGCTTCCGTATAATCATCTGCAGGTATGCGACCTACATATACCTCTGAAAACCAGTCAATATCACCCCCGTTGATTCCGTCATTTATTTCACCCCAAAGCGCATCACCATCAAAATTCCAGGATCCGTCCAGACAGCCAAAATAAAGGTCGCTCGGAATATAGGCGTCGGTATAATCACCAACATGAGCATAGCAGCCCCTCGTAGGGATCACCTGATTCTCTGGAGGGCCGTCGCAATCACCGCCCAGCACTACATATTGTGTTCCATAATTTGTATACATATCTTTTATAAAATTCCGCATCTTTTCGGCAAGGTCGACACCGGAATAAATGGAAGCAATTTCGTCGATATACTCTATATAAGTGGTATAGCCACCNNGTGGTAATCACCACATACTGACGTGAACCTGTCGCCGCAGAAGGTTCCTCGGAAGCGGATAAAAATTTTGCGGTCATTTCGTTTTCAGAAACCTGGTACAACTTTAAAAAATCATCTTTGTTGTCAATTATATTCAGAATTTTTTCTCTGTCTTCATAGGAATTGCGATAAGGCATGACCCAGTCCGGTCTATTTTCTTTTTCTGTTGTAATCCTGACTTCCAGTTCCTCGTAATATTTCAATCGACCTTCGACAGGGTTATAAAGAACAGGCATCAAGTCGACCAATGATACTTTTACGCCATTTAAAAACTGCGGTTTTCTGTTTTTGTAGATAACAGACGGGTATAGCGCATTTTTTTCGTAGATGTCCGAAGCGGGTTTTTCGACAGTATCGTACTCTTTTTCGAAAGCGGGTTGTGGATGGGTAACATGCTTGAGGATGTAAGACCCCTCAATTTCTTTTAATGTTCCATATCTTATCTCGGTTGATACGACTTTTTCATCTGCAGGAATGAAAATTTTCGATGTTTTTACAGGAAGCATCGGATGGCCAACAATATCGTCCTTTTGGTGTGTGCCGTTCATCTTCAAAATTTGCTGGCCATTTGAGAGTGTGATAATTATGGGGGCTTCAAATTGATAGGTATGGCTGTATTGCGCGGCAAGCAGGCTCGAGGCAGGTATAGTAAAGAAAACCAAAATAAAAGCTGTGAAGACAATTTTATTTTTTAAGTGATGAATTTGATTTTACCTCGTTAACTATGGTTGAAAGTCATATGTTCGTGAATAAGAGCAAAAAGAATGCCACACAAGGCAGATGTTAATAATCACAAAAATATTAAATGGTTATAGTAATTTAGAGGGCGGATCGGATGTGATCATTGAGAGGAATTATTTGACAATCCGGCATCATTTTCATGAATATATTGGATAACCAATTGATATATTTATATATAGATGGCCGTCAAAATTTTAACATGGAAGAACAGCGCTCACTTTTTTTACAAAACTAAAATCACTCAAATTTCGTACTCAAATATGAATAAAATCGTGTAACGATTTTNNCAGCGGGGAATTCAAATTTAAAAAGCCTATGGAACAGCTGGCCGAAATAAATTTCTTTAGGTGCTAAAAATAAAACTCGAATTCACCTAAAGACCATCGACAAACAAATGCCTTGTCATTGTCAGCTGGATAGCCGGGGAAGGTAAAAGATGGTCAATCCGCTCGAAGATAGAGATGGTTGCAGTTTCATTTGTGAATTTTTGTCATCGTCCGGTTATGTCTTTTGTGACATAACAAAAGTCCAAAAAAAAGGGGCAAATCATGGAAGTATCCCCCCTCTACCTTGCACCTGAAAGCGACGAGTGGGAGGAAATCGAATGTGATGAGGTCAATCAAAACATAGCGACAAAGATCCATGTTTGCCCCCATCAACAACATGGCAGAGTAATTATCTTTAAGGTGTAGGTTTGTCAAGATATTTTATATAAAATATCTATTAATATTTATATTAACAAATAACAACAAAATATTACCCTTAATGTCATCACAAGTTGGCAGAGATATATCCTCCAACTCAGATTCCCATAGACGATCAACCTTTTTCCATCCCAAATTCTGATAATAAAGGTATAGATAAACCTCTAAATTCTGATTGACATTTTTT
>DNGT01000116.1 GCA_003486165.1 Desulfobacteraceae bacterium | reverse complement strand
CTTGGTTATCCCGCTCGCTTGACGGTTCAGTATCCGGTTGAAGGGAAAAAAAAAGGGGCTTTGCAGCATCTTTGGAAATGCGCGCTTTGAGATCCGATTCCGATTCAGGGATAATTCCCATTTCCCGGCATTTTTTGAAAAGTTCCGTTTCTTTAAACTTCACGGGTTCCGGAGAATCAGCAGCCTCCATAAGCATGATAAAAACCTGTCGGCAGCCGATGCAGCAGAAAGAAAACTCCCGGTTGCCTGACATCCATTTCACCGTTCCGTGTCTTAAGGAAAGGCCGCAAAGGTCGCAGGAAACAGCAGAAAGATTCATGTCATTTGCGAAGCCCTAACGATTTGACGTAGGCAATAATCCGCCACCGGTCCATCACCTCAATGGTAGTGGCCAGTGCCGGTTGCCGGCCGTTGGGAACGCCGTAGCTGATCTCTTTAAAGAGGTTGCCCTGGGGAAGGGATTGAACTTTGTCGCTTTGAAGATCACCGGGAAGGGGATGAAAACTCTGTCCCACCGTCCCGTTACCATCATGATATTTTCCGTGACACTGAGCACAGTAGGTAAAATACAGGGATTTCCCGGATGCAACAACATTGGGATCGTCATTTTTAAAAGGGGATATCAGATCTTCTGCTTTGGCATTTCGATACTCTGCCTCGCCGCCGTCAAAAGGAACCACGCCGGGTTCCATGATCAACAGTGGTTGTTCGTGGGGATGAACTGCCGGAGTTTCCCACATTCGACCCACTTTCATATTTTCATCGTAAAGAGTGATCACCGTGTAGGCCGCTGTAAGCACAACGGCAACGAACACTGCCAGGATAACAATACGCTTCATCTATTCCCCTTTGGTTCCTTTCACATGCTGAGGAAAGGGCTGGACCTGGTAAACCGCATAGGGTGATTCTCCGGGAACGTCTTTTATGGGACGATAGTTCCATGTGGGCTGCCCTAAATCCCCTACCACAAAAAAGGAGAAAAACCCTTTACCCAGGATCCATGCCAGAAGTAAAACAATGACGATCCAGGTAATCCATGTCGACTCTTTTGTTGTTGAATGTGACATGTTATATCTTTACCCCCAACCATCCGGTTCCCAAAATATAGAAAAACACCCAGATCACCGTCCCTGCAATGGTCAACGTCATGAACAGAGGAAACGGCGCGTTCCTGTCCTCGATGCCTTCAGGGAATCGGTAAATGATTTTCTTTTTTCGTTCTTCGGCATCATCGCTTTTCAGATGGCTGAACGCCAGCGCCAACCCGAACATGACAATAAAGATCAGGGTTGGAAATACATAAAGGATGATATGTTGGAAGTTTAACAGATGGAAAAATCTCATGATGTTTCCTTTTAAATGTTTGCGTTTAAAAGCGAAAAAACGAGCACTGCCGCACTGGCTGCCAGCCCAGCAAGGGCAAGAAACATAAGGGCATAGATCTCATACCGTTTAATGTTAGACACCTTTTCAACGGATGCTTTCCGCTCATCTTCCAGGGGCAAAAATCTGGCCCGTTGTTGCTCTTTAAACTGGCCGTTTTTAAGCGCCCAAAAAAAGACCACCAAACTGATGACGAAGCCTAAAGCCATGTATGTGATGAAATAGGGAAAATACATGATTAAAATGTCAAATTAAATAATTCAAAGTGTAAAGTGAACTAAAGTGACTAAAGTTAAGGCATTCTGTCAATTTTATATACTTCTGGCAATAGAGGTAGATATTGCCAACAATTCACTGAATTCATCATATTCGCTTTTAACCTTTTCAAAATAATCTGCACCGAAGGCGTATTCAACAACTTTAGCTCACTTGAGAACTTTAAACTTTAGGCACTTTTTTTATGGTTCATACGCCGCATCGATTCCTTTGGGTTCGGTATCTGCATCGGTCTGATTGATGAAATACACTGCCACATAATTCCCCACATCCCAGATCTTTTCAGACTCCAGTGCACGCTTGAAATAGGGCATGGCCGTTCCGGTGATNNCCGTTCATAATCTGGTAATACAAAATTCCACCGGAGATGCCTCTGTCTTTTAAAATGGTAAAATTCAAAGGCGGTGGATACAGATACTGCTGTGCCGGCCCCATGCCGTCGCCGATGGGACTATGACATCCCAGGCAAAAATCCTGATAGATTTTATGCCCCCTGGCCAGTCCGGCATCGGTCGTGGGATAAGGATTGGGAATATTTCGCCAACCCTCGGGAACGTTTTCGTGCAGCCATTTTACATTGGCTTCAGGACCGCTTTCATACGCCTTAATCACTTCCTTTTTCCAGAACTGTTGTCTTTGGTTTCTTCGATCGGCATGATTGAGCCCGAGGCTCTGGACATATGTTGTCAACTTATGAATATTGTCCGTTCCCAGAAAAGCAAACGCCGGCATGATGGAAAGAGGACCGGTGTTTCGGGGATTGACAAAATGAGCTATGTGCCAGTCGTTTGGATGCTCCCCGCCTTCCTGGGAAAGATCCGGACCGGTCCGTTCCGAGCCTAGCAAAATTGGTTTGTCCTGGATATAATCCCCTGCCTGAGCAATTCGTTCAGCACCCAAACCCCAGTCAATGGAACGGATGGATTGACTGTGGCAGTAAACACATCCGTTGGCAATATAGATACGTCTCCCCTCGGCTTCGTGAGAGGTCCGTTCACGAAAGATGTCCGAGGGCGCCTCGATACGCGTGGCATACGGCAGAATCACCACCACAAACACAATGACACCCAGAATCAAAAGACTGCCGATAACAACCGCTTTTGGGGTCATCTTCATGAGATTTCTCCGGGGTTAAAAAATATCGATCTTAAAATGTTGTACAAACCTAATATCGCGGAACTGAAAATTATCAGTCCTAAAGATGCTCGAGCAATGTAGTACATATGTATTTCCGGCAGAACCCTGTAGACGATTTCGCCGTTGAGCCAGGCATTGCCTTGGATCAGGCCCACGATGGTCAGTACTACGGTGAAACCGATGACACCGATGAGAATCAGCCAGTACTGAAAATCAGCCAGAAATCTGCTGTACAATGGTTTGCCGGTAATTCGGGGGAGAATATAGTAAAGCCCTCCCAGGGCGATCATCCCGGCGAACCCCAAAACCCCGACGTGTGCGTGCGCGACGACCCAATTGTTGAAATGCGTCACCCGCTGCACATCCGGTAGGGCCATCATGGAGCCCTGAATACTTACAAAGAAATACATAATGGTACCGGTGAAGACAAACTTGGCGCCGATATCCGCGTGAATTTCCCCTAACTTTCCTTTTGCCGTGTACCAGATGTTAATCAAAAATGCCATGACCGGTATGACCATGGCCACGCTGTCCACGATGGAAATGACTTTGAGCCAGGTAGGAACCGGCACCTGAAGAAGATGGTGGGTTCCGATATGGGTGTAAACCACCAGCAGAGACCAGAAACCGAACAGCGAGAGGGTGTGGCTGTAAAGGGGCGCCCGGCAGGCCTTGGGTATCACATAATAGGCCACGCCGGCGGACAGGGGCGTCAAAAGAAGACCAAAAACATTGTGGCCGTAAAACCAGAGAAGAATTGCATCCGGGATACCCACCAGAGAACCGCTGTTGGGCCGCCAGATAACATTTCCAAGGGCAAAGGTAACAGCCGTCAGCACCACGGCGGCACACGCATACCAGATGGAAACATAAAGGATCGGCTCTTTCCGGCGGGAAACGGTCATGATCAGATTGACAAATACCAGAGAAAACGCCAAAACGACCAGGATATCGACGGGCCAGATCATTTCGGCATACTCTCGCCCCTGAGAATATCCTGAAGCCAGACTCACAACAGCGAAAACCAGGGTAACATTCCACGCCAGGACGGTGATGAAACCCAGTTTTTCGCTGTAGAGCTCGGTCCTGAGCAATCTGGGTACATAATAAAATGCTGCCGACAACAGGCCCGGGGTCACGAATCCGAAAAGCACCAGGTTCACATGGATGGGTCGAATCCTCCCGAATACGAGCCAGCCGATGTTTTCGGTGAGATCGGGTGCCATGAGTTCTGTAGCACCGAGAAGTCCCATGGATGTGGCAACAACAAACCAGAACGCCGAGGTCAGGCAAAAGCCTTTAGCAGTCAAATAATTTTGCGATGACGGTTGTGATTTGCCGGTCAATTGCTTCTCCTTTAATTATGGCATGCCAGCCAGCACCCTAAATTGGCTTCTTTTTGTTTGTGACAATCAACACAGAACCCCATTTTGAATCTTTTTGCCGGAATCCGGTCCATGGTCTGAATCTGTCCGTGGCATTGTTGACACTCAATGTTCTTTTTGACATGCCGCAGGTGTCTGAAAAAAACATGTTCCGGTACGTAGAAGACTTTTTTCCATGGTGTCGGGGTTTGGGTGTTAAAATATTCGTGTTCCTTTTGAATCCATGGAAAATTGGCGATGATGTAATTGTGACAGTAGAGGCATTTCTCAACCGGCGGTAACCCCGGAAATATCGACCGTTCGACATAGGGGTGGCAAAATTGACACTGAATCGCCTTGACACCGGCATGGACCCGGTGGCTGAAAGGAATGGGTTGTTCGGGACCGATTCTGGTTGCCGGAGACGCATAAAAAAACCACAAAAAGCCGAACACCAGAAAAATACCAAGACCGGTCCAGAACAGCGCCGCCTTATTCATTGCCAGTATGGATATTTCTTTAGCCAAGGCGGTAATGAACACCATCGGTCTGCCTTTGGTGCCGATAATCACTACCAGAACCAGGATGGTTATCAGTGTGAAGGTGGTGATAATAATTTCCATCACTTCGCCTCCCCATGAACAACTCGGACAAATTCGGGAAACAGGTTCAGGAAAAAGATAACGGCAAGGGACATCAGGCCGAAAAACCCTAAAAATATCAGCCCGTCGGTCAGCCCCAGGGGAAGTGCGGATACATGGGGATTTAGGACCGGCCCAATCAGCAGAAAATGCTCAAGGCAAATCCCCATGATAACAACAGTGCAAAGAATACTCATAAACTGGGGTTTTGTTTTGATCTTTTTGTTTAGCAG
>DNGT01000002.1 GCA_003486165.1 Desulfobacteraceae bacterium | reverse complement strand
AGCACTTTCATGTTTATCAATCAAAATATTCCATTGATTCAGTGGCACAAAAAGTACCGGTGTTGAACAAACAGGGGAATGCAATTCTGACCAAACTCGAAATTGTATCTCAAAACTTTCATTATTTAAACAATGGTGTCAAGCGCCTTGTAATTGAGCTTGAGTTGGAAGACTTTTCGATTTTTCTTGTACATCTGTCTATAAAATATCGACACCGGCAGTACCAGTTGCAGGATCTTCATAACATACTTAAAAACATAAAAAAGCCGGTAATTGTTGCCGGAGATTTCAATGTGTTGTGGGGTGATCGTGAACTTCAATTATTTCTTGCCGCCACAAACTTGCATAGTGCCAACAGCAACGGACAGCCCTCCCATCCCAGTCGGGCACCACGAAGGCAGCTCGACTTTATTTTTCATAGCCCGGAAATTCAAGTGANNAACCCAATTGACAACGACAACTTTTTATCGAAATAGGAACCATGTTATATCATATTGTAATAATGATAACATTGGCACTATTGGCATTTACTGTTGTTGTACTGTTTTGGAAATTCACCATTATTCAGAAACGAAGGAAAGATTGGCAATTCAAGGAATCGGAGTTTATGAAAAAACTTGTTTCTGAAGGGGNNTAGAGATGAAATCCGTATTATCAGAAACCTTTTAAAATCAAAGGTGAAATTGTTCGAGTCCACGCTATTGGTGTCGGCGTAAAATTCATCATAAAAAGTCAGGTTCAAGAATCGGCTTTGAAAAGCTTCACGAGTAAGATTCAAAGAGAGACCATCGGAACTCAATTGAGGTAATACAATTTGAAAACGTAAGGGGTATTTATCACGTCATCTGCCGGCAATGAGTTTCACGAGTGAAAAAGAGCAAAATAAACGAAAGCACGGCCCAGGCAATCATTAGGGAAAAGCCTGCCTGATAAGCATCCAGAGTGTAAAGTCTGATTCCTCTAATGACTTCTCCTTGCCATTTTAGATCTAGTATCCAACCCACGATAGGCTGCAGTAATGTAGGCCCCATCATGACCCCCATATTGACGACACCTGAAACCGTTCCCGAGAGATAGGTGGGAACCGATTCTTTAGCAAACGCAAAAGTGATAATGATGCAGCCTGAGCTAAAGCCGGTTACCAAAAGCATGGCGACGAGAGCATAAACCGGGATTTTCGTGATAAAAGTTATAGAAAGCCATCCGGCGATGGATAGTGCGTTTCCGATGAGATAGAGCTGTTTGCGGTGCCCCAGTCGATCTGAGAACCAACCGAAAATTGGGCCGCCAACCGCCCACGCTACCAATAGTGTGGATGTCATCGCCGCCGCCAGGGGTGGCGATAATTCGTGGTGGGTCGTGAGAAAAGGAACCCCCCAAAGGCCGGAGAATGTCAACACACAACCGACAAGCCCACCAGGTATGACACACAGAAACCATGTATTCGGATAGTTGAATGCTTCAACAACGCCGTGTATTATCTTTTGACGCGATCTTTTGCCGGTAGTTGTTTCGGTGTTGCTCAAATCTGTATATCCTTTTTCATGGGGATAGTCCCTGACAAAGTACCAAATGTTCCAACAGAGAATAAAGGTTACCAAGGCCGACAGTAAAATGACGATTCGCCAGGAATAGTGATTCATGAGCAGCCGCAGTGGAGCCCCGGCAAAAACAGCACCAACAATGCCAAAAAACAGCGCCACTCCCGATATCATGGCATAATAGCGCGGAGGAAACCAATTGTTTGCCACTTTCAACAGTCCGACAAAAGCCACCGCAACGGAGCCGCCGATTAACAATCGACCCAAATTGGCCCAAATAATTTGGGGAGCTAGGGCAAAGAGCAGTGTCCCAATTCCGGCAACCAGTGATCCAATGGTGAGTAACCGTCGGGGACCCCAAGTGTCGGCGAGAATGCCTGTGGGGATTTGCATGGCCACATAGCTATAGAAATAGAAAGCCGACAGGTTGCCCAGTTCGGTCGCGTTTATATTGAACTCTCTCATCAGCTCTTCAGTCATTACGGCTGGTGCCACGCGATGAAAAAAGCCCATCAGGTAAAAAAGAGCGCCCAAGCCCCAGACGAACCAGGCCACTCTTTGCGGAGGTGAATGGTCGAGATGCATATTAACCCCAATATTCAGGTAGTGGTTAATGCCATTGAAATGTCGGCAATATAATTAAGCGAGTGTCATCTGTCAATCCAAGTTTAAGGACTCAGCAGGGCAACCGCAGTTAAATTCCAATACCCAAGAGAATGCTCTACGACGGTGTATCTAAATCAAATGAGTTTGTTTTGAAGAACGCTAACCTTCATTCGTTACAATTCACCTTAAACAATTAGAAAATAAATGGGTTTTTGCCAATTAGTCATCACGTTTATATGATTTTGCTTTGAAAAATTTATCCAACCTGTTACGTTGTATCGACGTGTCGAAAAATCATGGCAAAAAACCCGGTGACAGGAATATCAACATGAAAACGATATTGATCGTTGAAGACGATAAAAAAACGACATCCCTGGTGGCGCTTTACTTAGAAAAGGAAGGCTTTAATGCCATGGTTGCCCATGACGGGCTTGAAGGCTTGGCGCTTGCAAAACATCACCATCCGATATTGGTGATCCTCGATTTGATGCTTCCGAAACTGGATGGCTGGGAAGTATGCCGCCAGCTCCGGAGAATTTCAGATGTTCCTATCATCATGCTCACTGCTCGAGGAGAGGAAGTTGATCGAATTTCCGGTCTGACACTTGGTGCCGACGATTATGTGGCCAAACCGTTCAGCCCCAGAGAACTGGTTGCCCGTGTAAAAGCCGTACTTAGAAGAGGACGACTATTTCCGACAACAGATAAAAACATTTTGTCTTATAAAGATCTGATATTGAATCTGGAAAAACGAACCGTACGTTTAAAGGGTAGTACTGTTCAGCTTACACCTCATGAGTATGCACTCTTGCACGCGCTCATGGTCGCACCAGGTAGGGTTTTTACGCGTGATGAGCTTTTAAATCATCTATATCCATCAGGTGAAGCCTTCGTCATTGACCGTGTTATCGATGTCCATATTGGAAAGTTACGACAAAAGATAGAAGATAACCCATCGACGCCCAGTTACATTATGACCGCCCGCGGCGTTGGGTATCATTTTGCGGAAGACAGCGACTCATGAAGAAGAAAAATCTTCATGTAACCGAACATCTGATATGGAAACTTCTGGGGATCAATATCCTGGTGATCGGGTTTGTGATTATAATTGTTTGGCTGTCTATTGACTATCTTGCAGCAAATTACTTTATGGCCTTAATGAAGAAGTACAACATTTCTACCGGTCCGATCCATGACATGTTTGTGAGTGCCGTTCACNNCCCCTTGCCCAAATGACCGAAATTACGCGCAGTATTTCATCAGGAAATTATTCGGTCAGTATTCCGATCAGATCTAAAGACGAAGTCGGGCAACTGGCAATTGCCTTCAACCGGATGGCAGACAGCCTTCAAAAGATCGAACGACTTCGAAAAACCATGATGATTGATGTCGCACACGAGCTCCGGACNNTCTCGATCTCATGGATATTCGAATAGGAGATATGATTGAACGCGTGCTCGATGTCTTTAGAGCTCAATTTGAAACCAAGGGTATCTATTTGGATTCAAAGGGAATTGACGGGACTGTTCGTGTCTATGCCGATCCTGAAAAACTGATACAAGTTGTCCGCAATTTGATGCAAAACGCATATGAATACACAATTTCCGGCGGAACGGTCAAAATATATACGCAATCGATGAATCAGGACATTCAAGTTGTTTTTGCCAATACCGGTGTTGAAGTTGCCGAACAAGATCTTCCCTTTATTTTCGAACGTTTTTATAGGGGTGAAAAATCTCGCTCAAGAGAGCATGGCGGTGCGGGCATCGGTCTGGCCATTGTCAAAGAGTTGGTTGAGGCGCACAATGGAAAGGTCGGCGCTCAGATACACAACGATGAAACCCGTGTTTGGTTTTCCCTGCCCATAAATCCCTCTTAACCTGGATATTGTATGACAAAAAATCATTCTGCAAGTCCACGAAAAGTATCGGCAGCTTTTAAAGCCTTTACCATATTTTTAATGGTGATTTGTTTAGGATCGTAGAAAACGGTGTTGATCTCCTTAACGTTTTTGAATTCCTTGGTTACATGACTTATGGGAAACTTTGATACCATTGAATCATGATAGGCCTCCATTCATGTTTGTACGAATAACCCAAGTTTCGAATCCTCAAAATTATTAAAAACTTAGGTCAGCTACTCCAAAGACTTTTTAGCAATATCAGGGTCTATGTGTTTTTCAATCGATATGACCTACCTAAAGAGTTTCCGATATTGACTGTATCCTTCCTTTTCCAGGTCTTCAGCCGGGATGAATCGCAACGCCGCACTGTTGATACAGTAACGCAGGCCGGTAGGCGCCGGGCCGTCGTCAAACACGTGACCCAGATGGCTGTCGCCGTGGCGGCTTCGCACTTCGGTGCGCACCATCCAGAGGGTCCGGTCGGACTTTTCCACAATGTTTTCAGGCTCAAGAGGTCGAGTAAAGCTGGGCCAGCCAGTGCCCGATTCGAATTTGTCCAAGGAACTGAAAAGAGGTTCACCACTGACAATGTCCGTATAGATGCCCGCTTTATGATTGTCCCAGTACTCGTTTTTGAAGGGCGGCTCGGTGCCGTTTTGACGCGTGACCTTGTATTGAATGGGGTTCAGGCGCTGCTTCAGTTCATTATCGTTGGGTTGGGTGTATGTGCGTTTTTCGCCCATTTTTTCTTTAACGGCCACTGGAGACATATCGGCTTTTTCCATGTCGGAGGTTGTTCCATCTTTCATGGCCGGATCGATTTGTCTGTCCATTCCGGACTTCATGGCCTCCTCTTTAGTGCCGGTTTTTAGGTCTGCCCAGTTTTTTTTCAAAAACTGGTCGCGGCCCGAAGCGTTTCTGTACCAGTGATACCGGATGGGGTTCTTTTTATAATAGTTCTGATGGTAATCCTCTGCCGGATAGAATTCTCCCAGAGGGAGAATATCCGTTACAATAGGTTTGTTGAACTGTCCAGAAATTGCCAAGCGCTGTTTGGATTTTTCAGCCAAACCTTTTTCCGTTTCATTGGCATAGAAGATGGCGCTCCGATACTGGGAACCCCGATCTACAAACTGTCCTCCTGAATCCGTGGGATCCACATGTCGCCAAAAATATTCCAGCAGTTTTTCATAGCTGACCTTGGACGGATCATAGATGACTTTTACGGACTCCAGGTGTCCGGTGCCGCCGGCAGAAACCTGCTTATAAGTAGGATTTTTTACCTGTCCGCCGGTGTATCCGGAAATCGCATCGATCACGCCGTCAACTTTTTCAAAATCGGATTCCGTGCACCAGAAACAGCCGCCTGCAAAAACGGCGGATGCGTTTTTTTCTGTGTTATTCTTCATGTGCCTCTCCATTTTATCCATGCTATCAACCTGCTGATAGCCGAGAAAAATTATTGTAAATGTAAAAAGGATGAATAAAATATGTAGTGATTTCATGTTTAACCTCCGTTGCTTCAAACTGCTTTAAACATAATACTGGTTTAGACAAACGTCCAGAGACCGCATTTACAGGGGCGGTCGATTTCTTCTCTGGCAAGAACATAAGCATTCATGGTGAAGGTTGGTTAAAGAAAGTGTAAAGATTGTTTAAAGATTCGAATTTGGGTTAAAAAATACGCTTTTGAACCCATTGACAATTTGTTTTGGCTTATTCTTGATTTCCTGGTATAAAAATCCGGGTGCGAAACTTAAGTCATACACAAAGGAGAACCTAATGGCACTAATGACCCCCAATCAGTTTGAAGAGAGTTTAAAAAAAATGAAACCCAGGGTGTACATGAACGGAAAAAAGATAGACAGTATCCTTGAGAACCCCAACACTCGCACCGTTGTGGAGTCCAACAAGGCCAGTTATGGTTGGGCCCTTGATCCAAAATATAAGGATGTCATGTCCTGCTATTCACCGCTCATTAACGGTATGGTCAATCGCTACACCCATGTGAGCGCCAGTAAAGAAGATCTAGTTAGAAAAGCCGAAGCAGGAACATTTACGGCGGAAAG
>DNGT01000110.1 GCA_003486165.1 Desulfobacteraceae bacterium | reverse complement strand
AGGTGGCACATTATATGCAAAATATATTTTCACCAAAGGATTATAAATAATCCTTTGACAGATACATTTTAACGAAAGGAGGCAAAAATGGATTTTTTAACAGGAGCAGCATATTGGGGAATCCTTGTCCTGGTCATTATCAATGCCATTATTGTATCTTTCATGAAAGTCGACATCGGCAAGGAAGGAAAGGAATAGTTTAAACAGGAGGCGATATATGCCAAATGAATCATACGTTTGTTGAATATAAGGCTGGAACAACATATCCGGCCAAAGGAGGTATTATGGAATATTTGGCGAAAAATTGGATCATATTGATAATGATGTTGCTTTACGGTCTGTTTTGCCTGCTGGCCGGTTGGTACTTCAAGACCAAGGCATCTAAAGGCGTGAGTGAATACTTCATCGCCAAAAGGGAAATTCCGGGATGGGTCATTGCACTGGCCTTCTTTTCCACCTTCATCAGCACGAACACCTATATCGGGCAAGCAGGAAAGGCATTTCAGACCGGTCTGAGCTGGGCGTGGGTCGGTGTGTTCTGGACGGTATTCTGTATGATTTCTTGGCTGGTAATGGGCCCTAGAATGAGAAAACAGACCGCAAACATGGGGTCGGTAACCATTCCTGACTATTTCGATTATCGTTATAAGAGTTCTCTGTCCAAAGCCATTAGACTATTGTCCGCCTTTGTGATTCTGTTCGCGACCCTTTGGTACATGGCCGGCATCGCCAAAGGGTGTGCGCACTTGTTGAAATCGATTTTAGACGTCCCTTATGTCTGGGGTGCGTTTCTAATCATTTTTATCACCTGCGCTTACACCGTCTGGGGCGGCATGTACAGCGTTCTCTGGGTGGATGCGATCCAGGGTATCATGATGTTCGTGGTCGCCATTATTATGGTTCTGCTTCCCTTTGTCTTTGTCGGCGGCGTCGAACCTTTGATGACCAAAATCGCCAACGTTGCCCACGTCACTGCAAAAGGCAAACCCATGGGAGATGGCCTGGTGACCTTCTGCTCTCTGGTTTCCTTTATGTATATCCTCGGCATAGGGCTTGCCGTGGGTATGAAACAAATTGCCGAACCGCGCTGTCTGATTCGCTTCTACTCAGTGGATAACGCCAAAAGCATGAAATTCGCCATGATTGCAACCCCTATCTTTCTCGGCATTTCTCTGGTTTGCGTGATGGGTCTGGGTGCACTGGTTCACGGTATGACCACGGCGGAGGAAGCGGCTTTTCTGGTGAAACATACCGATCAGGTTATCGGTTTTATGCTGGCCAAATTTAACAGCCCGTTGTTGAGCGGTATTTGCATGGCCGGTCTTTTTGCCGCCGGCATGTCTTCGCTGGCTTCGGTCACTCTGATCATCGGTACCGCCTTTATGGGCGACATGGTGAGGGTCATCAAGCCCATGTCCGAAGACAAAGTCGTTCTTGGAACCAAAGTAACCATGGTTGTTTACTGCCTCATCGTCTTTCTGATTACGATTCGGCCCCCTGCCGGGATCGTAGAGCTGACGGCATTTGCCGGTGCCGTGTTTGCGGCAAGCTTTTTTCCGGCGGTCTTCGGAGGGTTGTATCTGCGTTGGGGCACGGGCCACGGGGCGTTCTTCTCCATGCTGATCGGCATTGCGTCATGTGTTGGCTGGAGATTATTTCTGAGATTCAAAATAGCGGGAATGAAGGATGTTCATGAGATTATCCCTTCATTCATTATTTCGCTGCTGGCTTATTTAGTCATCAGCTGGCTGACGGCAAGCAAGGTCCCTGATGAACAACACCTGGATCAGATATTCGGAGAGCCCAGGAAGGAACGTCGTCGTGTAGGGCTCGGCAAACCTCAGCCTCATGCCCGTTAGTCGTAGCGGCTTTTATTCGGCCAAGCTCATTCTTTAATGAATAAAGCCGCTACCAACAAGCCAATAACAGGAACAACAGACAGGAGGACATCATGGGAAAAGCATTAGAAGGCATCAGAGTCGTGGACCTGAGTCATGTTCTGGCCGCGCCGACATGCAGTATGTTCCTGGCGGATCTCGGGGCCGAGGTGATTCACGTTGAACCGCCCCATGGTGACGATGCCAGAGAATTCGGCCCCTTTATCGGTGAGCCCGATAAAAATCGCAGCGGCTACTTTATCAGTCTTAACCGCAACAAAAAAAGCGTGGTGTTAAATTTGAAATATGAGAAAGGAAAAAAGATACTGCGCGATCTTATTGCTGTTTCAGATGTAGTATTGGAAAATTTCAGGCCGACAACGATGAAAAAATTAGGCTTCGGCTGGGAAGAGCTTCAGAAAATCAACCCTAAAATCATTTATGCGTCCATATGTGGTTTCGGCCACGATACGCTAACGGGTTATGACACCCGACCGGCGTATGATATGGTCGCTCAGGGTTACAGCGGAATTATGAGCGTTACGGGACCCGATGGCGGCCCTCCCTGCAGGATTGGAACGTCGGTAGGTGATATCGTTGCCGGTCATCAGGCGGTCATCGGGATTCTGGCTGCTTTGGTGCATCGAGAAAAAACGGGCAAAGGGCAATTTTACGACGGTGCTATGGTGGACGGTCTTTTTGCAATTCTGGAAAACGCTATCGTTCGGTATACCATCACCGGAGAAATTCCGCAACCGCTCGGTAGTGCACACCCTTCCATCGCTCCTTTTCAGGGCTTTAAAACCAAGGATTCCTGGATCATTATCCCCATGGGTAATGATAACCTGTGGGCCAAATTTTGCAAGGTAATCGAAAGGGAGGATTTAACCCACGAACCCAAATTCGAAACCAATCCGCTAAGAACCAAGAATCGACGAGATCTTGCGGTGGTACTTGAAGCCGAATTGGAAAAAAGAAACACCAAAGAATGGTGCAATTTGCTCGAGAATGCCGGGCTGCCATATTCACCGATAAACAACATGAAGGATATCTGTAATGATCCGCATATCCATTATCGAAAAATGCTGGTAGAAATCGAGCAACCGCGGGTGGGAAAACTGAAAATAGCCGGCTCATCCATCCGTCTGTCTGAAACACCTGGCAAAGTTTATGCTCCGGCACCGCTTTTGGGTGAACATTCAGAAACGGTGTTAAAGGAAATTCTCGGGTATACTCAGGTAGACATTGATACACTGAAGCAGGAAGGGGTTATTAACCAGGAATTTTAACCTGAATATTTTTGTAAAATGGATATCGCTGCCAAGGCATCCATCACGGGGTTTTCTCTCCCGCGCGATGATATTGGCCAAGTGGCTTCGTCACGCAGACGCCGGGATGACGCGGGGGGAAAACCCCCGTAAATGCATACGATGCCAAGAGGAGAATGCAAGGAATCTAAAGCGTTTTTCGAAACGCTCGATAAGTATGGTGTGCGAAGTTCGGATTTTAACGGATTTATTTCTTTTGATTTTCATACCATTTCGCAAACAGTTTATCAAAATACTTCTCATTTTCAATCATCTCTTTGGTGATGTTATAGGTCCCTCTAACACCCATGTAATTTAATGCGGATGCGCCAAAAAGAAGCTTTTTCAGCGTCTCGGATATCTGGAGGTTATTTTGTTGGGCATAGTGTTCAAAATAATTTTGAACATCTTCATCCAGAATGAGTTCAATCCCATACTCTTTCTTGAAATTTTCTACAAAATCAACAAATGGAGATTTTTCCAGCATTTTCAAAAGATAATCTTTGGGTTTTTCACACAGTTCACGATTCACTTTTAGCGTAGAAAAATTGGAACCCGGGAGGTCAAATTGAAAATCCGTCAAGATGTTCTCCCATATACTGACAAGGGCACGGGCGCCCGTCTTTCGATTTTCCGAGATTTCCGCCACATATTCAACGGCGTTCGATGTAAAATCCAGGTTGATATCGAACAGCTTAAATTCCATTTTGTATTGATTGAGGATCGAGTC
>DNGT01000212.1 GCA_003486165.1 Desulfobacteraceae bacterium | reverse complement strand
AGATTTTTTTTAAAATCAAAAAGAGGCCCGAATAGGCCGCCCCCCACCGACCAAATGTCTCCATCCGTGGAGATGGATGACAATTCGGCGCTGGCCACCCCGAAAAGACCTGTCAGGGTGATGGCTGGAAACCTCAGCGCTTGGGCAACACCAATCCTTGCTGTTTGCGCCTCCAGCAAGTACATCGCTTCAGCAATATCAGGCCTGCGTTCGAGAATATTCGAAGGTAATCCACTGGGGATATCCGGAGGAACAGCTTGTTGGTTCAGATCATTCCCTGTTTTGATTTCTCCGGGGAATTTCCCCATCAAAATACTCAATGCATTTTCGGTATTGGCAATTAATCGCTGGTATAATGGAATGGCCCCGGCAGCAATTTCTTTTTGAATTTGTGCCTGGTTCAAGTCAATTTCGGGAATAATGCCTTTGTCAAAACGCTTTTGAATAATATCAAGACTGTAACGCCTTGAATCAAGGGTCTGTTTGGATATTTTCAATCTCTGATGATAATCCAGCAACAAGAAATAGGTACTGACAACTTCGGATATCAAACTGATTTCAACGGTTCTTAAGGAATATTCGGAAGCCATCAGTTCCGATCTCGCGGCTTCGGTGGATCTTCGGTATTTGCCCCAGAAATCAATCTCCCAGCTCAATACCGGAGCGATATAGGCAGATTTATCGGTTGTTGACGATCGTGACACACCCGTAAAATTCCCTGCCCTTGCGCTGCCCTCTAAATCCAGGCGGGGATATTGATCCGCCTTGGTAAATCCAAGAGCCGCACGGGCTTCTTCGATACGGCTGGCTGCGATCATTAGGTCTTTATTGTCTGTCAATGCCATAACAACCAATGAATACAGAACAGGATCATCAAACAATTCCCACCAGTTCAAGTTCACCGCTTCTTTGGATTCTGAATCGGAAAATCTAAAATTATGCGGTGTCTCCAAAACAGGTTTTTTAAAATCAGGACCCATTGCACAACCTGTAAGGGATACAATAATCATCAGTGTAACGATTCGAGCCAATTTTTTCATTTCAATAACCATCATGATTCTTTTGGTTCAGGTCCTGATTGAAGATCTCGTTTCTGCTCATATTTGGCAATTTTGCCGATGAAAACAAACAGCATGGGATAAAAGAAAACCCCCAACAGTGTCGCAATAGACATTCCACCCAACAATGCCATACCCATAACGACTCTTGCCTCAGCGCCGGCACCCGAAGCAACAACCAGAGGTAGAACACCTAATATAAAAGAAAACGCCGTCATCAATATGGGTCTGAATCGCAGCTCCGCAGCTTTTACGGCCGCATCGAACAAAGAAAGGCCTTTGTCAAATTCCAGCTTGGCAAACTCAACGATCAGAATGGCATTCTTGGCGGCCATGGCGATGAGCATCACCAGTGCAATCTGGGCAAAAACATTGAGTTCATAGCTTTGGCTGAACTGCCGGGAAATAAACAATGCCATGAATGCACCAAAGATGGCAAAGGGGGTTCCCAGCAGGATACTAAAGGGCAAGGACCAGCTTTCGTACTGGGCGGCGAGGATAAGAAATACGAACAACAATGAAAACACGAACACAATGGCACCCGAACCGGAAGCCTTTTTTTCCTGAAACGACATGTTGCTCCACTCAAAGCCCATATCCCCCGGAAGAACTTCCGCAGCCAATTCTTCAAGGGCATCAAGGGCTTGGGCCGAAGTATATCCGGGTGCCGGTCCCCCACTGAGCTCTATGGCTCTGTACAAATTAAATCGATTGGTATAATCCGGCCCGACAATTTCTTTGATATCGACAAATGCCGCCAAAGGAACGCTGTTGTTTTCTTTATTTTTAACGAAAAAAAGGTTGATCTGGTCTTCATTTTGTCTGTACTGGGGTTCCGCCTGAATATAGGCTCTGTAAAGCCTTCCGAATCTGTTGAAATCATTTACATAGGAACCGCCCAGAAAGGCGCCGACGGTGGTATATATATCATTTAGAGAAATACCCGCTTTGAGGACTTTATCCCTGTCGATTTCCATGTATCGCTGGGGAACGGTTGCTCGAAAGGTTGTAAATATACCACCGATTTCAGGTCGTTTCATGGCAGCCTGAATAAAATTTACCGTCTCTTTGGCCAGATACTCGGGCGTATTCCCTCCTTTGTCCTGAATCATCAGGGTAAATCCGGAACCACTCCCCAATCCGGGGATTGCCGGGGGGCCAAAGGCAAACACCTGCGCTTCATTGATGGTCAAATGAAAATCAATGTTTAATCGTCTAACGATCTCCTTTGCGGTTTTCTCCCGTTCATCCCAATCCTTAAGGGAAACAAAAATAAAGGCAGCATTGGAGGACATGCTGTTTGAAAGCAAACTGAATCCCGTGGCAGTGGTAATATGTTCCACTTCATTGTATTTTCTGATAATTTTTTCGACTTTTTTGGCAACCGCGTCGGATCGTTGCAGGGATGCGGCATCCGGCAATTGTATGTTCACCAAAAAATACCCCATATCTTCTTCGGGCATAAAACCGCCCGGGACCTTTTTCCCCAAAAATCCCATGGCAATGGCCACGATAAGGATAAATATCACCCCTCTAACTATTTTGCCCGCCACCATACGGGTAACACCCATATAGGCCTCGGTAGATCTGTCAAAACCTTTGTTAAAAAGATTAAAGAACAGACCTAAGGGGCCGCGATACGGTTTCTGCTTTCTGAGCAACAATGCGCATAGAGCAGGACTCAGGGTTAATGCGTTAATGGATGAGAAAACCACCGAAACGGCAACCGTAATGGCAAATTGTTGGTATAATCTTCCCGTTATTCCTCCCATGACGGCCACCGGGATAAACACTGCCACCAAAACCAGTGTGGTTGCAATGACCGGCGCAGTAACTTCATTCATGGCATGAACGGTTGCTTCTTTAGGATTCATACCGTTTTCAATGTTGACCTGGACGGCTTCCACCACCACAATGGCATCGTCAACAACAATACCGATGGCCAGGACCAGGCCCAGCAGCGAGAGGACATTGACAGTGAAGCCGATCAATGGAAATACAATAAAGGCACCGACCAGAGAAACGGGGATGGCAATGGTGGGAATCAGTGCCGCTCTCCAGTCCTGGATAAAAATGAAAACCACCAAAATAACCAATGCTAGGGCGATAAAGAGTGTCGTGATGATTTCATCTATACCCGCCGTAATGGCCAAAGTGGTATCCAGCGATACATCATATCGGATGCTCTCCGGAAAAGATTTGGAAAGTTCCTCCATGGTCTTTCTGATCTCTTTTGCCAGTTCCACAGCGTTGGAACCGGGCGCCTGATACAGGGCGATCATGGAGCATTCTTTTTCATTTAATCGGGTAAACGCATTGTAAGTTTCAACACCCAACTCAACACGGGCGATGTCTTTGATCTTTACCTGAGATCCCCCTTCGGTGGTTCTGATGACAATTTCACTGAATTCTTTTTCAGATTGCAGGCGATCCGGTAGTCTGACCGTGTAGGTAAATTCCGTCCCCGGAGGGGCGGGCTCTGCACCGAATTTACCTCCCGGCACGACGACACTTTGCTCCCGGATAGCATTCACGATCTCTGGTACTGTGATACCCAGATG
>DNGT01000211.1 GCA_003486165.1 Desulfobacteraceae bacterium | reverse complement strand
AACCAAATTTTATAAAAAATAAGACAGCAGGCAAATGTATAAATAGGAAGACGGCAAAGACATCGAATATGATACTTTAACTATTTCATAAAATAACCGGAAATAAAAAGTGAGGTAATTGATTTTGAAAGAGAAAGAAATTGAATATTTTAGGGAATTTCTTACCAAAAGCCTGGAAGAGCTATTATACTATGCTAATAATACTGTTTCAGCCATGGTTGCTCCGAAAGAAAACTTCCCAGATCCAACGGACCGTGCTTCCTTTGAATCAGACCGGGATTTTGTTCTTCTTATAAGGGATAGAGAAAGCAAACTTATCAAAAAAATTAAAAATGCTCTTGAACGTATTGAAAATAATACTTTTGGAGTTTGTGAAAAGTGCGGTGAAGATATTTCCATTGCTCGTCTTAAAGCGAGACCTGTTACAACCCAATGTATTGACTGCAAAACAAAAGAAGAAGCTGCTGAGAGAGCCCTTGGGGTAGGATCATTATATCCAGGATTCTCCGTCAATAGAAGGACTTTATAATCAGCTTGACTTTTTTCACCAATATCTTATTATCAAAACAATCAATAAAGCCCCGTACTTAATTGGCGGTCCAGTTTCGTTCTGAAGGAAATATCCATTTGTCAAAGTGGCGACCTGCAGTTTGGAACTATGAGAATTTTTTTAAAGGAGGGTGTCACTATGGCTAATGGAACAGTTAAATGGTTTAATGGTAGCAAAGGCTATGGCTTCATTGAGCAAGAAGATGGTCCGGATGTATTTGTTCATCATTCAGGAATCAATGCAACCGGTTTCAAGACTCTTGATGAAGGCAATCGAGTAACCTTTGATATAGAGCAGGGTCCAAAAGGTCCTTCTGCAATAAATGTCACTGTGGTTTAACCGACAGTTTTAATTAGAAAATAGGGCATTCCCCAAAATATGAGGGAGTGCCCTTTTAATTTTTATGGTATATGCATGTTGCGAGAATTGATTCCAAGTTTTGTGTATGGCAAGATATGACAAGTTTGATTTGGGTTTGAAATCCTCTTTTTCGTGAAAGGAAGTTGTATCCAAATAATCACAAATCAAGCCTCTATACCTTTCCGGTTTTATCACAACCAAGGATAAGACAATTCCTTTTCGGTTCAGGTTGCCGACCCCGGGGTTTTTTTGTAAACACCTTTTGACATACCACTATGTGGCATGATTATTCTTATAACTAACATTGTGGTTTTTTTGATTTTTCCACAATGTTCATCTTCTTCTGGACTACTGGGGATTAGCCGCTCTCTCAAGGGTCTGCTTATATCTTTAATAAGAGAGACCAAATGATAATAGAGTATTTAATTTTATGCCTAACACTTTTGTATGTTGGCGCAGTTATAATCATTTACAGTAAGTCTAAAAGATCTGCGGGGAGTGCGCTCGCTTTTTAAGTTCAAACGCGCCTTTATCACGTTTTTTAAAAAAAAAATATCTTGACATGTTACAATGTGGTATTTATTATTGAGTCAGCCAAATCCTCTTTGGCTCTGTCCATAGAAAGGCAGTTCATGACATCAGATGATGAACTGCAGTTTTTGCCCCTGGTATCCCCAACCAGGGGTTTTCTTATTAAATCGAAGCTTTTTTATGCCATGTAGAATATAAAGATGGAATCTTTTGAGCGGAGATTTGTGATTAGGAATAATCCCTATTTGTGGGACTTTCACTGATTAAAATGGGCATTTCACCTTATTGACATATATTATAAAATGATTTAATTATAAGTAAAACTAAATGTCGCCCAGCTTCAACACTATGTTTTTAACCATGTGCGACTTGATCTCACAAAGGTTATATTGTACAAAGAGGGGCTCGAGGTGACATTTATGAGGCTTCTCGGGTGTTCGTGCATCTCGATGCAATAATTGCACTGTACAACGACATTTTGAGAAGCCAGAAAGACATTAATGCTTGGTAGGCCGAAAGTGGGAGGCTACCGGGCTAATATGGGCAGGGCATTGACGGCTCTGCCTTTTTTATTAATAAGACCTTTGAAAAACACCCCTTTTTGTCCGATTTCAAAACTTCTAAATTGGCCACCCCAGAGGAATAGGCTTTCCATTCCACAGGGCAGGCAGACCCAAACAGAGCATGGAACACAGAGGGCAGAAGTCAGAGGTCAGAGATCGGAATTCAGAGGACGGGAAGTTAAGAAGATAGGAAGATTGGATTTTATCCATTATTAACTTTAGTTCACTTTAGCTCACTTCAAAAATACACCGCCAGCCAAATCGTTTCAACTTTCGGATCCGTCCATTCCAACCTGTGTTTGCAATGGGCGGGAATAAGAACATAGTCCCCAGGCATCATTTCAACTATTTTCTTGCTATTTTTGAATTTCAACGCAGCAGAACCCTTTAATACCATCACCCATTCATTTCTTTCCTGGTCATACCAATAGCCGGATGGGGATCGATGCCCCTTGGAAATGATTCTTTCAATTTTACAACCATCCGAGGTTAAGACAGTGTCAAAAACTTCATCACTGATGTGACGGGGGATGCCGGAAAAAAAATTGCCGGATTTTATTTTTATCGCTTCATCCATCTTTATATATTTCCTTTTGCCACAAATTATTTCATTGATTGGTCGGGGTATTTTTATTTGTAGAATCGCTCCATGGATAATGCTTTTTTGAACCCTTCCCGGTAAGGATTTCAGTTTATTTAATACAGCTCCCCTTGACCCCGCCCTCTGATTCAATTTGGAAGTTTTCAGCCTTTACCTTTGAGGTGTCGAATGTAATGCAGATATCGGCATGAATGTTGCATAAGTTTATTTCGCTAATCTTACATAAAATTAGTAGGAATCTTTAGCATCGTTGATTAAGGAGTGTCATGGAAAAACAACGCCCGTTCCGGTTTCACTATCAATTTCAATTTGAGGATGATAATACCATAAACTATCATATCTCATTGAATCCAAAAACCTTGAGCCTCATCCCTGATGAGCATCGACATAAACCACAGGATTGGACACGCCTTAATTACAAACAATGCAGCAATTGTCCTTTGGATATCGATTCCCATCCCTTTTGTCCCATCGCGATCAACATCATGGAACTGGTAGAAACTTTCAAAGATGCTCTTTCCTATCATAATTGCACGGTTGTGTGCAAAACCGAAGACAGGACTTACTCCAAGAATACATCCATTATGGAAGGTCTTTCAGCGATTTTTGGTGTGATAATGGCCACTAGTGATTGTCCAATCATGAACTTTTTAAAACCCATGGCGAGGTTTCACCTTCCCTTTTCCTCTGTAGAAGAATCAACCGTGCGTACAACATCCATGTATTTGCTCGGCCAGTATTTCAGGTATAAAGATCTGCCTGATATAAAGATGGACTTTAAACCTCTGGAAAACCATTATGCGCAAGTGAGACTGGTCAACGAGGGAATCATAAAACGCATCAGCAGCGTTGGCAAGCAGGATGCCGATAAAAACGCCATTGTTACACTTCATTCGCTGTCTTTATTTTTGTCAATGGAAATTGATTATAGTTTAGGCAGTCTGGAACATATTTTCACTGCCCCTTACGCAAAGGAGTAATGTCTTACTATTAACCACTCAGAGCATCTTTGATCCGCACCATGGCTTTCTCAACTTTTTCATAACTATTAAATGCACTTATACGGATAAAGCCCTCTCCACATTTGCCAAATCCCGGGCCCGGAGTGGTTACCACACCGGCTGTTTTAAGCAGCAAATCAAAAAACTCCCAGGCATCCCTTTTGCAGTGCACCCAAATATAAGGTGAATTTTCACCTCCGACAAATTCAAAACCAAGCGAGGCCATCTCATTTCGAATCAGGGCCGCATTTTTTAGATAATAATCTACCATTTCAATGATCTGGGTTTTTCCTGCATCACTGTAGGCCGCCTCTGCTGCCCTCTGAACCGGATAAGAGACACCGTTAAACTTGGTTGACTGGCGTCGGCTCCACAGCCCATGTAATGAATGCTGTTGTCCCCTTTCGTCATAGGCCATGCAGGTTTTAGGAACCACCGTATAGGCGCACCGTGTCCCGGTAAAACCTGCGGTTTTTGAAAAGCTCCTGAACTCTATGGCAACCTCACGAGCACCATCTATCTCAAAAATTGAACGGGGAAGGTCTGGATCCCTTATAAAAGCTTCATATGCCGCATCAAAAAGAATCAGCACCTTATGTTCATGGGCAAAATCGACCCATTTCTTCAAACTGTCCTTGGATATTGTTGCACCGGTGGGATTGTTCGGAAAACACAGGTAAATCAAATCGACCGGCGTTTCGGGCAGGAATGGAACAAAACCATTCTCAGGCAGACTTTCCAGGTAAATGATATCATTGTATCTTCCATTGTTGAAATTCCCTGTTCGACCAGCCATGACATTCGTATCCAGATATACCGGATACACCGGGTCAGGAATCGCCAGGCGAATGTCCGTTGCAAAGAGTTCCTGAATATTACCCGTATCGCATTTGGCGCCGTCACTGACAAAAATCTCATCTGAATCGATATCTGCACCCAATGCTTGATAGTCGTTTAAGGCGATCTTATCCCTTAAAAAACCGTACCCCTGTTCCGGTCCATATCCACGGAAAGTGCTATCCGACGCCATTTCTTTAACACCCTCCTGGAATGCCTGAATGCAGGCCGGCGGTAAAGGCAAGGTTACATCTCCAATTCCCAGCCTGATGATCTCGGCGTCTGGATTTTCCTTTTGATATGAAGATACACGATTGGCAATTTCAACAAACAGGTAAGAAGACCGAAGTTTAAGATAGTTTTCATTGATTCGAATCATGATTTAACCTTTCATTTTAATCTTTTATAACTTAAAGCATAATTTTAATAATTAACTATAACTTTTTGTTATTTAATAATATATTGACATTATATATTGCTAAATATCTTCTTATTTTTTCTTCGTTCGATCTTTAATGAA
>DNGT01000125.1:2644-2783 GCA_003486165.1 Desulfobacteraceae bacterium | reverse complement strand
GATCTGGACCCCGAGTTCTATCATTTGAATGATTTTTTTCATGCCTTCAGCAATACCACCAAGCATGTCATGGGAGGATGCGATACCATTGAAGGCGTAAGGCAATTGTGGGACTTGGCCAGTTTCATGGCAGGCGGGG
>DNGT01000125.1:0-2612 GCA_003486165.1 Desulfobacteraceae bacterium | reverse complement strand
CGCACCATGGATCTTACCATGGGATCGGTGGAAACCGCCATGATGAATACGTGCGCCGTTCATTTGGCAAAACGTTACAAACTTCCCATTTATGCATCCGCGGGTGTCACAGATGCCAAAGTTCCCGATATTCAATCAGGGTTTGAAAAGGGAGTATCGTATTTGTTGGTCGCAATGGCCGGGGCCGATTATATTCATCTGGCCGCCGGAATGCTGGATTCCGGCAACTCAATCTCCTATGAACAATTCATCATCGACAACGAGATACTGGGAATGGTCCTTCGATTGATCAAAGGTGTTGACGTGGACACAGAAACACTTGGCATTAATACCATCGAAAATGTAGGGCCCGGCGGTAACTTCATCACGGAAGAACACACGGTTAAGCATATGTTCAGCGAGTTTTTTTACCCTACGCTTGCTATTCGCATGAATTTCGACCGATGGCAGGAGCAAGACAAGCCCACGCCGCTGACCAATGCCCGTGAACTGGCTCGAACCTGGCTCGAAGAAGTCGAACCTGTATTGAGTCTTGAAAAATTGCTGGAAATCAAAAGCAAATTTCCGGAAATTGTAAATATATAACTCAAACGGGAAATCAAAATGTCTATTCGCATCATTGCATGTGGTGTTTTTCGGGATGCACTCAGACAAATTAAACCGCAACGTTTTCACCAAAATGTCGCCATCACCTATATCACCCCGTATCTGCATAATTATCCTCAAAGGCTGGAAGAGGAAATACTGCACCAAATCCATCTGGCTAAAAAGGCAGGGGATGAAATTCTGTGTGTGTATGGACGGTGTTATCCAGACCTGGACGACCATCTGTATGAGATGGGCATTCCCAGAGTCCCAGGGGCGCATTGTTATGAGATTTTATTGGGAAGCAGACGGTTCCATGTGCTTATCGATGAAGCAGCCGGGACATATTTTATTGAAAAAGACCTTATTTTGAACTTTTTTGAATATTGCATTCAACCGCTTGAGCTATATGATCCTTTGATTCGGGAAAGTTGCTTTCAGCATTACACCCGGCTGGCCTACATTCGGCAGCCGCTTGATCCTGACACTGTTATACCGAATGTACACGATATATCACAACTTTTGGATCTCAAACCCCTGGTGATCGACGCTGATTATTCCGAGTTAACAGCAAACCTGCTCAAACTGTGTACAAAGGAGCACTAATTTTTAAAGAGTTTGATAGGGGCAACTTTTATGAAAAACTTGGTGAGAATGAAAATCCTTATCGTGGACGATGATCCTGTCGTTAAAGAATTGATCAAAAATATGCTCGCTAAGGACGGTTATAGGAATATTCAAACTGCCGGTTCAGGCGAAGAGGCCCTGAAGATGATGCAAAAGGCACTCCCCGATCTTGTAGTACTTGACATTCAATTGCCGGGGATGAAGGGCTATGACGTATCACAGAAGATGAGAGCGAACAAAAGTACTGCCGATATACCTATCCTGATGATGACAGGGGAAGTCTTAGATGCAGATAAAGAACTTGAAAAAAGTTTCAGATCCGGCGTCACAGATTTTATAACCAAACCGATAAAGAAGATTGAGTTCACAGCCCGAGTAAAGGCGGCTTTGACGATTAAGAGAAATTACAACCTCATGAAAAAGGAGCTAAATAAACGAAAGCTGTCTAAAAAAATAATCAAAAAAAAGGTGTGGCTGAATGTTTTACCGGGTGATATCTGGATTAAAGTCCAGCGGGGCAAGACCGTCTGGAATGCACTTCAGAATACGGAAATCGAATTAGACGGGGATTGTGGCGGCCTCGGTAAATGCGGAAAGTGCAAGATAAGGGTGATTACCCCTCTTGGCAGGCCTTCAAAAGAAACCCTAGAACTTTTAGAACCTAAAGAATTGGAGCAAGGAGTTCGTTTGGCATGTCGCACCAAGATTCTCAAAAACCTTGCCATCTATACCGAAGAACTGAATGGAGAGACGGAATTCTTTCAGATTTTGAAACATGGCCATATGCCTCCTGTGGAGCTTGACCCCCTTGTTGAAAGACGTCTGGTAACCATTCCGCCGCCAAGCCTTGAAAACTCTCTTTCCGACGTCCATCGCATTAGAGATGAGTTAAGCCCTGAATTTCAAGACTTAAAGACAACCTATCGCTGCCTCTCGAACCTTTATAAAAACTTAAGGACCACCAATTTCGACGGAGCGGCGGTTATCCATAACAACTGTCTTCTGGAATGGCAGTCCCGAGAAAGTATTGGCGGCGTATTCGGTCTGATATTTGATCTGGGAACCAGCACTCTGGTGGGTAAACTGGTAAACCTGCTAGAAGGCCAGGAAGTGGCGGTAATTTCCAGGTTCAATTCACAACGAAAATACGGATCCGACGTTATCAGCCGCATTCAATATATAAAAGGACACCCCAAACATCTTGTCCATTTGCAAAAACTTTTGGTAAGCGATCTGAACCTCATAACCAAGCGCCTGGTTGAATCCTTCAAGCTAAAACTGAAAGATATAATGGTTGCGGTGGCGGCCGGAAACACCACCATGCAGCATTTTATGCTGAGCTTGGATCCCAGCGGAATCGCCGAAGCCCCTTTTACGCCATTAATCACAGAAGGCATGAC
>DNGT01000123.1 GCA_003486165.1 Desulfobacteraceae bacterium | reverse complement strand
ATTCTACCATTTTGCTGTGCCTTACCCATCATGCGATGTGCAGCAAAATATGCAAAGACGAGTAGGGTGAAAAGCGATAATACCATGTACAATAGAACCATGGAATCGAGTGTAAAAAAGAAAAAAGAACCGATCAGTGCAATGAAACCGCATATCCCGGTACTCACAATAAGTTCGATAAGAATCATCGCTGTTCCCGTGCCATAAGGAACATCTTCAAACTTTTTCAACAAGTAAACAGTCAAAGGAAAACCGATCTTGGCAGGTGTTGAATAATGGGCCGCCATGCTGGAAAAATGAATATAAATTAGGTTACGGGTAGTTACGGTGGTCGATAAGGCGTATAATAGGTATTTACGGGAAAGAATAATGGAAGTGGAAATTAAACCATAGAGGAACAGAAGGACCAGAAGCTGCCAGACTTTCAAATGAGTTACTGTATCCCAAATTTCCTTCAAGGATATTTTGAAAAGAGCCATAAGAGCGAATAAAATGATAAAAAACAAAAATAACCAATACTTCTGAATATATTTCTTAAGATTTGCTTTTGCATGCATGCCTTAGCCTCGTTTTTTGAATCGGCCGCTGTAGCAGGCTTGCTCAGAATGAAAGTGAACCTCATCCAAGTTTTCTTGTTCAATCCAACTCCGAAAGTCTTGTTCAGAATAACGAAATGCTTGCGATGGCGAATACCAGTCATAATTTGTAAGGATTGATGTATCCTTGCCCAATTCTTTATTCCAATAACATTTGATAAAATTCCAATACAGAAATCGTTGCACCGTCATTTTTCCTCCCTCAATCCCTAACAGAGGAATCGAGGGAAATTCGATCACCTTTTTTATTTTACTCAATATGCGACCAAGCTCCGTTAACTGTTTTGAAAGTTCCACAATGTCATCATGAGTAAGTTGTTTGTTGAATTCTCTGAAATAGTCATCAAGAAGTTCTCTAGGCAGAGCCTTTTTTCGATACACATAACAGGATATGTCGTGATTTATTCGGGTCACTCGAACCAACTCTTTAAACGTTTTAGGCGGGATCTTTGTATGGTGAATGACCTGGTCGCAAGATACATAGTCGAAATAATTGTTGGGGAAAAATGACATATCGGCGATATCGCATTGAATGAACACCATATTATCGTAATGTTTGTAATATTCTGATGCGGCGATTATTGAATCGGATATATCTGTTGCTACAATGGTCGTCGAAGGACTGAGTTGAGCAAACCATGCAGCCTTTCCGCCCTGTCCGGAACCCGCATCTAAAATGAACTTAAATGGCCGTAAATAGCGCGCCAATTCTTTTTCGGATTCAAAACCATAAAGGCTAAGATACCATTTTTTTTGGAACGCCAATGCTTTTGTGAAATCAGAACTTTCGTAATTACTTAAGGACCATTTCTTAGAAAAAGCGTCTTTTGTTTGTAATTGAGTATCAGGCAAATTAGAGATATCTGAAACAACAAGATTATGCGAAACAGCTGTTAATGATTCAGGAAGACCATTGGGAAAAATTGAAGCAAATCCTGGAGAAAGTTTTATCCCTGATGAGATATTCTCTTCGTTTTTATTTGTCATGGATAGCCTCCGTAAATGTCACGATACCGCACCGATTTCTTCGATATGCCTTTCAACCTTCATAAACTTCCGGCCACATGATAAGCATTCAAGTTGTTCAGAAAGACGTTCTCCGCACCTGCATGACCATCCGATTTGTCGTGCCGGGTTGCCGACCATCAGGGCATAATCAGGAACATCTGCAGTAATTACAGCGCCTGCACCGATAAAGGCATAATGTCCTATGGTGTTGCCGCAAATGATCGTCGCGTTGGCGCCTATGGTCGCCCCGCGCTTGACTTTGGTTTTACGCATTTCATCCATTTTGGAAATTTCCGACCGGGGATTGTAGACATTTGTAAACACCATGGATGGCCCGCAAAAAACATGGTCTTCGAGGGTGACGCCCTTGTATATAGACACATTATTTTGGATTTTACATCCATTTCCGATAGTGACATCAGGACCGATCACGACATTTTGGCCGATATTGCAGTTATTTCCAATACGAGAGCCTGATAAGATGTGGGAAAAATGCCAGATTTTTGTGCTTTCCCCAATTTCCACGTCGGCATCAAGGTATGCAGATTCATGAGCAAACCAGTCTTTTTTAACCGCATCAACAATAGCAGATGGCATGGATTCTTTTTTTTTCTTTAAGTGTGAACTGATATGAATATTACATCCGTTATCGTCGAGTGATGCCTGAGATGCTTGTAAAATCTTCAATACCCGCAGGCCTTCTTGACCATCAGTTCTTGGTTGTTGTTTATTTTTTATACACTCCAAAAAATGTTGGCACTCCGCCCTAAGAGGTTCTTCTTTAGGAACAGGAACCACTTCTGCTTCTTCTTTAGATGCAACAGGAATGCGATCCAACCAATCGATTTTATGGGGATAGAGCAATAATTTAGTCTCGCTCATATCATCGAAGACAGCCATTTTTTTATCTCCTACAACTACTAGCTTCTGTTCTTTGTAAGGGTGCAACCATGAAACAAAAATGTGCGCCTTGACACCGCTTGGAAAATCCATTGTGGTCAGTGTCGTATCAGGGATTTTGGGTTGCAGGTAGCTGCCACCAGTTGCATAGACAGATTCAGGCATTTCTCCAAGCAACATAAGGATAACCGAAATGTCGTGAGGCGCAAAACTCCAAAGAATATTTTCTTCATTCCGGATCTTACCAATATTAAGCCGATTGGAATAAAGGTACTGGATTTTGCCTAGCTCGCCGGAATTGATGAGATCTTTTAATTTTATCAGTGCCGGATGGTAATGAAGAATATGACCAACCATCAAAATCAATTCATTTTGTTCGGCCAATTTTACCAACTGCTGAGCGTCTTTTTCGGTTAATGCAAGAGGCTTTTCAACAAATACATGTTTCCCTGCTGAAAGCGATTTATGCGCTAAAGCAAAATGGGTTTCAGCCGGTGTGGCTATGACCATGGCATTGATATCTTCATGACATAGTATTTCTTCTAAGTCTAAACAGGTGTCAACATCAGCGTATTGTTTTTTGAACTGATTAACGACGTTTTTGTTCTTATCACATATGAGTTTTAAAACACCCAACTGATAAAAATTACGCACGAGATTCTTACCCCAATATCCGGATCCAATAACAGCGATTGATGCAGATTTTATTGTATTTATGCCAGCCATAATTTTGTTCTCCGACTTTTTATGGTGTTAATTAAAGGTTTCATTTCTAAATCAAGTATGGTGATTAAGACAAATTTAATGCTCCGGCGCTTCAGTTACCGTATTAAATTATTCATAATTTATCTAATATATTAATATTATTAATGGCGGTAGCAAAAAAGACAAAAGATTCTATTTTTGTTTCGATTCCCAAATCAATATATTGGGAGATTGTTTTAGTTTTGGTTCAAAATCTTTAAATTCATCTCTGCTTAGGACAAGAGTGCGAATTTTGCGTCTAATATATCGTTCAGTTTTTCTGCTCAAATCNNCGGGTAACGATGCCGTCGACAACCTGATCGATGCCCATAACTTTGCTGACCATGGATTTTAGTTCGGGGAACAATGGATGCTCCTGGTTTGCTTTATAAAAGACCTGGCGACCGCTTTTTTGAGATGTGAGGAGTTCGGTTTTGGTCAACTGGTTGAGCTCTTCTCGAACCGAATTCGTGGACACATTGAATTCATTGGCAAGTTCACGAAGGTATGACCTCGTACTTGGATTAAAGAAAAAGCGGACAAGCAGTTTGATACGGGTTTTTGAAGAAATAAGTCCCGTGAATAAATTTTCCATAATGGTTTCCTTTATGAGTAGTTATCTTACTCATATTAGCGAATATTGTCAATTAATTTTTTACAAAAAGTTTAATTGTCATTCACGGTCGATTTGTGGTAAAAGTTTTCCGTGAATATTAAAGAAGAACTATAAATTAACATGTTATTATCCTATGATCTTCGTTCCTTTATAGTCGAACCATTACCATTACAAAGATTGATTTTTTCAAAGCAATAAAGAGATTAATATGGAAAAAATTACACCCGAAACTCACGACAAATATATCAAGGGCTTGATGGACATCAGCCGAGCCATTACCTCGGACCTGTATCTGGAGGATATTCTCAAGCTGATTGTGATGGTCACGGCCAAAGTGACAGGGGTTGAGATCTGTTCTTTGTGGCTCATTGACGAGACGGAGACGCCGAAAAAAATCCGCCTTAAAGCCACACAAGCCATTGATCCTGATTATGTTAAAGATCGCTCACTAAATATGGATGAAGGCGTTGTGGGCTTTGTGGTCACCCATAAACATCCGTTAATTATAAAAGATGTCTTAAAAGAACCCAGATTCAAAGAAAAAGAGATGGCCAAAAAACTTGGACTGGTATCCATGGTAGGAGTACCGCTTCAGGTTCAGGATGAAAAAGTGATTGGGGTGCTCAATTGTTTCACGGCCAAGCCTTATGACTTTTCCGAAACCGAGGTAAACCTGATAAAGACGGTGGCCAATCAGGCTGCAGCAGCTATCATTAACACAGAGTTGATGGTCAAAACCAAGGTTATCCAGGAAGAACTCGAGACCCGGAAGCTTGTGGAACGAGCTAAAGAGGTTCTGATGCGCCGTCGAAAAATGGACGGAAACAGTGCATTTCGATGGATTCAAAAACGAAGCATGGATTCAAGAAAGTCTATGCGAAATGTGGCGGAAGCAATTTTGCTTTCAGAAGAGTTTGAATAGGTGCCCACCTCTAAATATCTTTTAAAAGACGGTTGGCAGGTGATGTCTCAATTTCATTATTCAGTGTTTTCAGCGCTTCCGATAAATGTCTCAGTTCAACTGTCTGTGCAACGGGGATATTATCAACGCCTTTTTGTTCCAAAGCTTCAATAACAGAGTTTATGGTAATCCTATTGATATCCCGGGCCGGTTGATAGGACACGGTCTTGTTTTTTTTGACTTCGGTATCTGACAAAATGCCCGCTTCAACCAGTTCATAGAGTATTTGTTGTACCAGACGAATCGGAATTTCAAGGGTTTTCGATATGTTAATAGCCGATAAGGGGGGGACGGCTTTTAAAAATGTGGATATGACAAGACGTGAAATATGAAGTGAGAGTAATTTTTTAAATGCCGGGCTTATAGAGCGAAGGTCCGGCTCAAAATCATAGGTATCCACATATTGATACGCATATGAAATTTCCGCACCAAAAAGAACAATCATCCAGCTCAACTGAATCCATATCAAAAACAGCGGAAGTGCTGCGAAGCTTCCATAGATGGCATTATACCTCGCCATTCCCACCTGAAAAGTAATATAGGCCCATTGAGCAATTTGATATATGGTTCCGGCAATGACGCCGGCAATCACCCCTGAGCTAAAATTTACCTTGGTATTGGGCATGATTAGGTACATAAATATCAAAAGGATCCATATCAAACAATACGGTATTAATTTCAGCATAAAAAATATGACTGGACTGAACATTCCTATCAGGGCGACTTTTTGTGTGATAACCGTAATTTGTGTGGTTATAAATAACGTAACACTGCTGGAGAGGATGAAGAGGATGGGAGAAATCAGCATGATCGAAAGATAATCACTGAATTTTCGTCCATAAGTGCGGGGATTTTTTACCTCCCAAATATCATTGAACGAACGCTCGATATTGCCCAAGAGTTTAATGACCGTCCATAAGAGAAAAACGATACCGATACCGGCAATCATGCCGCCTTTTGTATTTTCAAGAAGCGAATGAGCAAATGCAACAATACGATTCATCACTTCTTCCTGCCCCTGAAATTTTTCCAACAGTTGTTTTTCAAAAAGCATTTGAAACCCAAAACCCTTCGCAATTCCAAAAGCCATGGCAAGCAGGGGAACAATGGAGAGTATGGAATAAAAAGTCAGTGCGGACGACCTTAACGGGCAATTATTGTCGTTGAATCCGCGAATAGCTAAAAAAAGAATTCGAAGCTGTTTGACAAAAAAATATTTTGTTCGGGAAAGATCTTTAGCTCGAACCCTCCATATGTCGACTCGGATGAAATCGATTAATTTCGCTTTTAGAGCAAGAATATCAAACATTTATATTGTCCTCCCCGCTTCGTGTGCGATAATTCTTATGGTTTAACTGTCTTTACGCACCCAAAATTATACCTGAATCTTGCACGGACAATCTTGAATATTTACAAATAATACCATTTATAAAAGACGAACTGCATGTTCAATGGGAAGGCCGGCTGCTATGATTTTTTCGATAACCGACACAATATCATAAGGTATGAATTTTACCTCGATGGTGTCGTTCAATGAATCCCAGATAACATATTTTGCACTATTATTGCCGTCCCTTGGCTGCCCCACACTTCCGATATTGATGATATACTTATGATCCCTGTTAAGAGTAGTGATACTATTGGTAAGGGAGGCGTGGGTTACAATTTCGCCGTTAAAGTCGATGATCTCAAGACGGTGTGTATGTCCTAAAAAACAGATTCTTTCTTTCATTTGCTTGAAAGTCAGCAGCAGTTCATCTTCTGAGACTTGAAAAAGATATATGGATGCCGAATCAGGCGGAAAGCCGTGAACAAAACGACATTCATAACGACTCAAGAATGGTTCTAGTCCTGAAATGAAATTTATGGTTTCTTCAGATAGCAATTTGGTTGTTCTTAGCAAGGATTTCCGGGCAAGGGGATTAAATAGAGACAGATAATTTTGATCGAGCACGGCCAGTTCATGATTTCCCATAACCGTTTGGATATTATGATTTTTGATCATGGCGACAACCTGTTCAGGCTCAGGACCATAACCGATGTTGTCGCCCAGACAAATCATATCATCAATATCTGATTTCCCGATATCCATGAGAACCTGTTTGAACGCTTCCAGGTTACCATGAATATCAGATATCACCGCCATTCTCATGGCATAAAGCCTATCATTTTTATGACATTTTATCAATAAGATATATTCCTCTTGCACCCGTGTCGTTACATCGTTGATTCAAATTCCGTTGCCTGTCATTTAAAACTATACATAATCTACACAATAATATTTACATTGACATTTACATTATGCGATGTTAATCAAAATTCAAATGCAAAACTTAAGCAAGGGGAGGTTTGTTCCATGCAGCCAGAACTCACTCCAAAACAGCAACGATTTTTTAGCTATTTGGAGCGTCAAATTGTCAGAACCGGGAAAGCGCCCAGCTTGCGGCAGTCGGCTGCTGAGATGGGGGTGAGCCATGCGGCGATATCTCAGCTTATAAAAACGCTCGAGAAAAAAAGAATTCTCAAACGTAACGGTCGCTACAGCCGCACGATCCACTTGNNCAGGAAGAAGCGACGGTCAAACGTTTTTTTCGCAGAAAAAGACATATTGAACTGCGTCCTGAAAATCCTGAGTATAAGGCGGTCAGGTATGATTTCAATGAGGTCCTGATCCAGGGTAAGGTTATCGGTGTTCAGAGAAGTCCGGAAGGGATCGATAAAGTTTAGACTATATTACCAGGTTAAGCAGTTCAGGATTCAAGGGTTATAAAATAGGGACAGAAGGTAGGAAAGTGAGAAGATCAGAAGGAAAGAAGATAATTATCTGTGTACATCTGTGAAAATCTGTGTGCCATAATTGAACATTCGACATCGGATATTAACGAATCGGTCCGGAGCAGCACATGACGACAACAACCACTAAAGAACACCGAGATCCCAAAACCTGCCAATTGTATGTGGGCACAAGCGGCTTTTCCTATGCAGAATGGATCGACGCTGGATTTTATCCCTCTGGCACAAAATCGGGCAAGATGTTACAGCAATATGCTCGGCGCTTTTTGATTACCGAACTCAACTATACCTGGTACCAGATGCCCAAAGCCGAAGCCATTGAGCGCCAGCGCCAACAAGTTCCTCAGGAGTTTTTGTTCGCTGCCAAGTTAACACGCACCCTGACCCATGAAATCGAGCAGCAGCAATGGCCCCAGCAGGCGATTCTCTATAGGGAGGGTATCGTTCCACTCGTTCAGGAAGGACAGCTCGTCGCTGTCTTGATCCAGTTTCCCCCCTTGTTTCCCCGCACAACATCAAACCGAAAATACCTGGCGACTTTGCTCGACAAGCTTCATGGTTTGCCTCTGGCAATTGAGTTCCGACATCATTCCTGGGCCAGCGATCGTGTGTTTTCTGAATTGGAACGCCGTCAGGTGACGCTGGTGGGCGTCGATGTACCGGATTTGCCGAACCTGTTTCCTGTTTTGGACGTGGTCACCAATCCGGATCTGTTTTATGTGCGTTTTCACGGCCGAAATGCCAAAGGTTGGCGTTCGGGGAATATGCAGCTTCAGTTTGATTACAGCTATTCAGACGATGAACTTCATTCGTGGATTGAAAACAAGATTGAACCCATGAGCAGTCGGGCGCGTAAAGGTGTCATCTTTTTTAACAATCATGTTCGGGCTCAG
>DNGT01000435.1 GCA_003486165.1 Desulfobacteraceae bacterium | reverse complement strand
GGCATAAGTTTAATGACCCTGCCTTTCAAAATATCACCCTTCTTTAATGTACTGAAAAAGACTTTTTTTTCTTTTTCCACGGCCTGAGCAAGAAGTTTTCGGCGGGAGACGACGATGTTTCTTCCGTTTTCTTCGAATTGGGTAATCAGAAATTCATACGTCTGTCCGACGTAATCTTCAGGTNNACCGGAAATTGCTTTGGATAAGCGTATTTCATGTTCATCAAGGGCCACCACATACAGCTCAATTTCATCGCCTTCACTAAAAGCCATATTTCCCTCGTCGTCTAAAAGCTCAGCGCGTTCAACGGTTCCGTCAAGCTTTGTTCCCGTATCTATAAAAACCGTATTTTTTCCGATGGAAATGATCTTTGCGGTTATTTTGTCTCCGATCTGGAGATCGTCTTTCATGTTAAAGCTGTAAGATTCTAATAGTTCGGCAAAGCTTTCCTCTTCATCATCTTGTGTTTCATTGTTTAAGTCGTCTGACATGTCTCTTGCTCCAAAAAAAGATTTATGGTTATTTGATCAGGATGTGTTGCTTTGTTTTTAATTACGATATCGAATCGACCTCCCTGATTTTCCAATAATTATATAAAATATTCGGAAGTTAATCCTATCAGTATGACATTATTTTGTCACATACATAACATTTTCTCTCAACTGCTATTTCTGCAAAATTACAGGAGGCGAATCGAGATGGATTATAGATATGTTGAACGGAAAAGTTACTCTCCCAGAATTTTTCCCACCTGATTGATGATCTCTGCAGCTGTTGCCTTGTCCTTCAAAACGACACTTTTCCTGGCATCAACTTTGACCTGCGTGGTTTTTAACGTCACCTCTTCTAAATTGATTACTATGTCAAGTTCCTTTGTAGCTGCAGTTATGGTTCTTCCATCTTCTGATTCGCGGTCATCAATTATTTTAATGTCCATTTTTTTCAAAGCATCAATTGTAGCGTGGTGAACCCGCTCTCCAGGAGAACTGAAAGACCTGTAAGCCACATTAGTAAGGGTGTAGCTTGCCCCGACCCCCGCACCCGTCAGTGCCATAGCTGTACATCCTGACAGTAATGGAAGAAGAAATACAACGAAGTATTTTCTGAATACAATCATAGGCTTACAATGTTCTTGATTCAGCTTGTTTTGCGTCGGCACAGCGTCCGGGAGGATGAAGACAAATCTCCACAAACCAGACACCTATCATCTGACCATCTGAAATTATAAAAAAATTACAGATCCTCTATCAGTATTGACACCACTTACAACAACAATTTATATACAGATATCATATTTTTATAGTGTCAGGTCAAACAAATCCTATTTTGGGCAATTGTAAAGCCTCCCCGCCCAAAAGAGCGGGGGTTCTGCATTAGGGCAGTGCTTCGCGCCCGGGTCCAGCACTATTTCCCCATAAATATTACTTTTATTTTTTCTCGCTAATTTTCTGAGTCTTTATCAACCTTTCTTATAATTCTATTTACCGTATCGGTCCTATTTTCCGGGTTGTCAATGACCTAATTGTGATTATCATATACACAAACATAGAACAAGGCGGTGAATACTTATGACAGAATCAAACATAAAATCGCAAAATCCAAAAAAGAGAAAGTTTATCATGGATTTGGAAAAACTCAACACCTATAATGCAGAAGGCTGTCCGGCTTGCGGTATGAAGTTCAACCTGGGAGATACCGTTGTTGTTGCGTGCGGGACCTGGGAAGGCGGAAAAATAATCCACGAAAGCNNCTTTTTCAATAATGGCTACGTATCCCACGTTGCATCTCCAAAAAAAGAACCATGGTCCTTATTCAAAAATGCTTCTATGGCTTTGCGCTTATCCCCCAGACAAAATGAAGGCCCGTGGCCTGGATAACAGATGGTCTCATCCGACCAGGATAATATGATTTTTCGCAATGTTTTCAGGGTCACCTGAAATCCCTCGAAGGACCAGGTTCTACCCGGGCCGCCTTCGAAAATCGTATCTCCAACAACAGCAAAATGGTGATCCTCATTCATTAGACATATTTGATCGGGAGTATGGCCGGGGGTATGATATACGTTTATTTGATAATTGCCCACTTTAATCCTGTTGCCATGGGATAGCCAGCGGTCGGCCTCCAGATTTAAGATGTCAACATGAGGTCCGGAATGCACCATTAGCGGAACCTCGAGTCGTTTTCGCATTTCGGCCAAGGCCCCTATATGATCGGAATGCGTGTGGGTCAGAATGATTGCCACCGGCTCAGTTTTTGCCAGCAGTCTATCCAAAGCATCCGGCTCGGCCCCAGGATCGACAAGCACACTTTTTCGGGTTTCCGAACAAACCAGTATATATGCATTCATCCCCCATGGGCCAACTTGTGTTCTACGAATCTTCAACCCGGATTTCTTATGGTTTTTGATCATAATCGATGTACCGAAAATTCACACTAATCTTTTCTCATGGCATGGTTTCGAATAAGCCCTTCCTGACTCACAGAAGCAACGAGTTTGCCTTCCTTGGTGTAGATTTTTCCGTTGTTTAATCCTTTGGCTTTGTAAGCATTTGGACTCTTCATGACGTATAAAAGCCATTCATCCATTCGAAAATCCCGATGAAACCACAACGCGTGATCCAGGCTGGCGACTTGCATGTCACGCTCCCAGTAACTATGCCCATGGGGATGAAGAGATGTGGCCACCAGACCGAAATCAGATGCATAGGCCAGCATGTATTGGTGCACCCTAAAATCATCCGGCATTTTGTCGATGGCCTTAAACCACGTGTAACCGACCGGTTCCCTTTTTTCCGGAGAAAAAGGGTCGATGGGATTCACCGGTCTAAATTCAATGGGTTTTTTGCACAAGATTTTTTCTCGAATCGATTTCGGTATTTTGTCCGCAACCGCCATCGCAAGTTCGAGCTCGGATTCAATTCCTTCCGGGCCGGGTATCTCTGGAGCCTTGTCTTGATGATCAAATCCCTGCTCATCAACTTGAAATGAAGCAGACATGTTAAATATCGCACGGCCCTTTTGGATTGCAACAACACGGCGGGTAGTAAAACTTTTTCCATCACGGATACAGTCAACGTCATAAATGATGGGCATGTTGGCATCACCCATTCTTAGGAAATATGCATGAAGGCTGTGGGCTTTACGGTCCGATTGTATGGTTTGATATGCGGCCGATAAGGCTTGGCCCAACACTTGTCCACCAAACACACTGCCAAAACCCAAATCCTGACTTTGCCCTCGAAAAATAGTCTCCTCTATTTTTTCTAATTTTAGAAGCCGCAATAATTCCTCTAAAACATTATCCTCTTTACAAACGTTCATTATTCTCCTTTGTTTGATCTATGTTAAAACTTTTTTTGTGATGGATGGTACTTTATGATGGCCTTTTGCATCTTTATTTTTGTGGGTTTTCCACCATCAGCTGAAGCCCAGGATAGGTGTGAAAACACCATAAACATAGATCAATTAGTATTGACATGTCTGCACATTCTGTCAACAAGAAAACGCCGGTAATAAATACAAAGTGTTTTCATATTCGGTTTCGGTTGATATATACGCGACTGTTGTTGCAGAATAAT
>DNGT01000045.1 GCA_003486165.1 Desulfobacteraceae bacterium | reverse complement strand
ATCGGCAAAGCATACTTTATCGATAATTCAAGTATTGGAAGATTAAAAGTATCTTTTTGGGGTCCTTTTTACGGAGCTTATAATATCATAGACCTTGATAAAGAAAACTATTCCTATTCACTGGTGTGCGGGCCCAGCAAATCCTATTTGTGGATTTTAGCAAGGGAGCCCCATATGGAAGAATCGCTGAAATCTAAATTGGTAAAAAAAGCAAACGATTTAGGATTCGAAACTGAAAAAATGATCTATGTGTCCCATTAAAAGGCGGATAAAGGATTCCGTATGTACGGCAAATTTCTCGTAACTTGGACGGAAATTTTATGAACGAATTTTTCTTATTCTAATTACTCTCGCTATGGATCCGCAGTCAATTAGTCGAAGCATTATAAAGTTTTCGATATCTGATGTATTTGTATTATAAGGTTCTTTATTTTATAAATTTTTAGTAAGCTTGTTGATCTCCACGAAATTGAGATACCTGCAATTTCGTCCCAATATCAAGCGCCTGAATTTTCTGAGATACAGTAATATAATATCACAAGTCAGACTTGACTTGTTTTTTGGACAGAAATACTGTCTTTGACAAATTTGATTTTTATAAGATAATCTCAACATACCTGTAATTGATACATATTAGGCTGGCTGGCAAGATATTCCCTATTTGGGTTGTAACCATAACATTCTCTATATTTGGATGAGAATAAAATATATGATGTTTGGGTTTAAGTTTAATGGTTAGACTTATTTTATTAGGTCTTTTAGCCGCAGCTTTTTTTAGTGCAACATTTATTTTAAATCGCTCTATGAGTTTATCAGGGGGCCATTGGGTTTGGTCATCTTCGCTACGTTTTTTTTATATGTTCTTTCTGCTCGTTGGTTTAATTCTCGTAAATAGAGGAGTAAATTATTTACGGGACGTAATAACAATATTTATAAGGAACGCTAAGTTTTGGCTGATTGCTGGAAGCATCGGGTTCGGTATATTTTACAGTCTGTTATGCTATGCGGCTGATCATGCACCAGGATGGGTTGTCGCTGGTACATGGCAGTTTACAGTTATTGCAACCCCCATAGTTCTTCTCCTATTTAAAGAAAAAGTTCCTCGATATGGTATATTTTTCTCTTTTTTAATCTTTATTGGTATTTTTCTGATCCAATTTTATAATAAAGGGAGTGAATTTGCTACTAGAGATATTGTTTACGGTGTGATACCAGTTGTCATCGCTGCTTTTGCATATCCGATAGGAAATCAGCTTTTAAACTTTGCTAAACATGGCAATCATTCATTGGTATCACACATTGACTCTCCGATTTTAAATGATGCACCGACATGTGTTTTGCTGATGACGATGGGCTCTATTCCTTTTTGGGTTCTACTGTTGATAATCGTAGCTCCTTCACCACCTCTCAAAAACCAGTTAATTAACACCGGCATTGTCGCCATATCGTCGGGCATTATTGCTACGTCAATATTTTATAAAGCAAGAAACGCATCAAAATCTCCTTATATAATATCAGCGGTTGATGCTACTCAATCCGGGGAGGTTATTTTTTCTTTGGCAGGTGAAATTCTGCTGTTAAATGGTATGTTGCCTAATTTAATTGGAGGGATTGGAATTATGATTATAGTAGTGGGAATTATTGGCTATAGTTTGAGAACCAGTTAATTGGTATTTTAATAATAAAATTTTCGTATAGCTCCAACTTATCGCGGACCTGAGATATCTGCAATTTTGGCCTAATATCAAACATCTGAAATTCCTGAGATACCGTAATACCATATCACAACTCAGGCTTAAGTTTCATTTTGGACAGAAATACTATCTTTGACAAATCTGATTTTTATAAGATAATCTCAATTGTATCGCAGGAGTTTCAATTCTAAAATCTTTAAAGATATCACAACCTCTGTTAATCAATCTTAAAGTCCATATACTGGCAAGAAAGTAGAAAAATTATAGACGCTCTTAGATAATCGAGCAAATAATAGATATAAGGACACGATTTAAAAGTAAGGCTCGGAAATTCCAAGTTTCCGAGCCTCAGTGGTGTGATTAGCCTGGTTAGTTTAGTGTTAACTATACTGCTTTTTTTTCATTTATTATCTTAGCGGTAACAAAGGACATTCAAAGTAGCTGTTTCCAGATGTAATTATGAGATCTCCTTGATTAAGATACCATTCGATCCCATCATAAGACATCACTATTGGTGGATTAATAATTGTCCACGTGACCAATTTGAGGTCCCAGCGACCGCCGTTGTAATTTGGGTTGCCAGGTGCAGCTTCCGCAACTGGCAGCTGACCATTGGCGCCATTAGTGAAGCTGAAAAGCTTGTCAAATGATTGATGGTTATGCTCATTTGGAGGCGGTAGGTCCGCCACACCCTTTGTCGCCCATGCTTCCCCATCTGCATAGATTGCCGGATTAAAAAAATTAGGTCCGGAAGCGTAGACAGAAAAGGAGGTGATCCAAACCATCAAAGTAAATACCATCGAGATAATAGTAAGTTTTCGTATCATAGTTACCTCCTTCCTAACCCTTGCAGGGTTTTGTTACTAACTTCAGACTAATCCTTCCGCACCTCAATTAGAGGTTAATAGAAGTAGCACATCCACGCTTATGAATATAAGGGGTTTACATAAAGGTTTGATAAAAACAGCGTAAAGATTGTGTAAAGATTTACGCGAAAACAAAGAAAAGCCTTAATATAAGCAGGAACTTCAGGTTACTGTTTTTTTTGGCGGCTGGTTTTTGAAGTTGAGCTGAGAAGGATTAATTGTGAAGCTACATTTTTTATTATCAACGAATTTCCTTTACCTACTATAAAGCAAAGCTCACTATAATTTCACAAACATTGTGCTTTCGTATATCATAAAGGCAAATCTATTTTCGTGGGTTTGCCTTTTTGCATTTTTGTAGGAAATAAGATATATGTAATCGGAATTGAACAACCTTGGGTTGTCTTTATGGTAAGGTATCTGCAATGAATTAATTTCTCAGTTATCGATAATTCCTTTCGCTGGATTAAAAGTGTCTCATTAAAGATCAG
>DNGT01000397.1 GCA_003486165.1 Desulfobacteraceae bacterium | reverse complement strand
CTGAAATAAAATTAAGATGTCAAAATTTTCCAGTTCACTATGTTCGCTGACCATCAGCTGCATACCCTCGACAAGTTATATTCCTCACGAATTTCCATCAAACCAGGAAGTATTTAAAATATTACAAGTGACGATATTAAGTCAAGGAAAACAACTTGAAACGAACGCCTTTGGCTTATCCTTTTCATACAGTGACTGAATTTTCACGGACAATTTCACAGGATATTTTTTAACAGATTCGCATTTTTTAAGTCATATGCGGTGATGCATATTTTACGGGATTTCTCGCCTGTAAGCTCAAAGTGTATGTTTATGGGATCGGGCAAAAGCTTTTGCTCGATTCTGTCCGCCCATTCTATGGCCACAATACCACTATTGTGGAGTATCTCGTAAAGACCGATGTTTTCCATGTCCATGGGATCTGAAATGCGATAGAGGTCGACGTGAAACAGAGGATATCGACCGGGATATTCATTGATTAACGTGTAAGATGGGCTGGTGATATAATAATCATCCGGAACTTCAAGACCCCTGGCCAGTCCCTGGACAAAGGCGGTCTTTCCGCTTCCCAAATCACCGGTCAACGCCAGAACCGTTCCACCTGTTACGGCAGTGCCGATAATTTCTCCCAGTTTTTGGGTGTCATCCACCGAACGGGTTGTTATCTGATATTTGAAAGCTGATAATGGCTCAGTCATAAAGACACGAAGCCCCTTTCAAACCTTGTCGGAAAGCGTTTTAATCGTTTCGGGCAAGGTGTTCATCACGTCCGTCGCCAGATAACCGAAAGGCCCTTTGTTTTTGGCCAGAGAATCGGCTGCCGCACCGTGTAGATAGACACCGGCACGGGCGGCAAGTTCAGGTGGATGGCCCTGTGCGATAAAGCCGGCGATGATACCGGTCAGAACGTCTCCCATGCCGCCGGATGCCATTCCTGGATTGCCGGTGGGGTTGATGAAAACCTTGCCGTCCGGATGGGCCACAACCGTTCGGGCCCCTTTCAACACAACATGTACATTGAATTTTTCTGCAAAATCACGGGCACATTTGATGCGGTCTTCCTGAACGTCGGCTGTAGTTATCCTCATAAGACGAGCCATTTCTCCGGGATGCGGCGTTAGAACGACAGGAGTGTCGAGATCTTTCAATATCTCGGTATGGCCGGCAAGGATGTTCAACCCATCCGCGTCAATAACCATTGGTTTAGTGTTCTCCCGAAGCAGGCGCTTAAAAAGCATTTTAGTCTCAGGGGCTGTACCGATTCCGGGCCCAATGGCAAGACATTTTTTGTCGGAAAGAAGATCCATAATTCTGTTAAATGATGCTTCACCAAGAATACCTTTAACGGTTTCAGGCAGCGGATCTGTCATGGCCTCCATCACCTGGGTCTCTAAAACTGGGTTTAAGCTAACCGGTATTCCAAGTGTCACGAGGCCGGCACCGGCCCGCATGGCTGACGTGGCCGTCATGGCAGCCGCTCCGGTTTTGCCTGGTGAACCTGCTATGACCAGAAGATGGCCGGTGTGCCCTTTGTGGGCATCCGAAGGTCTGGGGTGAAAAACAGCACGGATCAAACCCGGCGTTAACAAGTATTGCAGGGGGGCGACATTGTTTGCAATATGAGGAGGTATTCCGATATCGATGATTTTCAGATTTCCGGTATAATCAGCACCTGGAAAAAGAAAATGACCGGTTTTGGCAAATGCAAATGTTGCGGTGGCATCGGCTCGGACGCAGGAACCGCATGGTCGGCCTGTATCCGAGTTCAGGCCGGAAGGTATATCCACTGAAAAAACCGGTTTGTTTGTTTGATTGATGAAGTCTATCACTTCTCTAAAAAATCCTTTTACCTCCGATCTCAGACCGGTTCCGAGGATTGCATCAATCCAGATTGCATCATGACGCATTGCAGTTTTATGCGCTGAAAAAGTTTCTGCGTCCGGCATTTCAATAACAGGGATTTTCAGAGGGGTAAGGAGTTTGAGGTTGGCGGCAGCATCTCCTGAAACCTTTTGACGTTCTGAAAGAAGATAAACGGTAACGCTTATTCCTTTTTGAGCCAGATATCTGGCAATAACAAAACCGTCTCCACCATTGTTTCCTCGACCTGCGATCACACCAATTTTTTTATTTACAGCATCCTTAAAATGTTCCAAAAAAAAATGGGTTGCCCCCCGGCCGGCATTCTCCATCAGAATCCTGCCAGGAAGACCAAACGATTCGATGGTCGAACGATCCATCTTCTTCATTTCATTTGCGGTTACTAGATACATGCGTCACTCCAATCTTTTCGTTCGAAGGCATTCCTTTTCTTCAAATATTTAAAGGTTTTTGATTAATATCAACATTTCCTTGACGGCCTTTTCCATACCCACAAGTACCGCTCTCGAGACAATGCTGTGACCGATGCTGAATTCATCGATTTCATGGAGGCCTTTAAAGATCTTTATGGTATTGTAACACAGACCGTGTCCGGCATTAATTCCCAATCTCAACTTGTGTGCAATTTTTACTGCGTCGACGATATCGGAAAACGCCCGCTCTCTTTTTTTTGTTGTTTGGGCATCGCAGAATATGCCTGTATGTATCTCCACCATGGTTGCGTTTATTTGATGGGCAACTTTAATCTGATCAGGGTCAGGATCAATGAAGATACTTACCGAAATACCGCTGTCTTGAAGCGTACCGACGGTTTCAGCAATCGCATCTTTATACGAGATTAAATCCAATCCACCTTCGGTGGTCAACTCTTCACGTTTTTCCGGAACCAGTGTGACAACATCAGGCTGGACATCAAGAGCAATCCCAACCATTTCATTGTTCGAAGCCATCTCCAGTATAAGTTTTGTCTGAACAATCTTTCTCAATATTCTAAGGTCACGGTCCTGGATGTGCCGTCTATCTTCTCTTAAATGAACCACAATCCCGTCTGCTCCGGCCAGTTCCGCCAGAATTGCTGCTGCTACAGGATCGGGGTAGTTGCTTTTTCTGGCTTCTCTCAATGTTGCAACATGATCAACGTTTACCGCTAATCCGGCCATCAGTAAACCTCCTTTGTAACTTATGCCTTTGTGTCAAAGATTTTTACTTCTGTAGGCCCTACGATTCGGAAGCCCTTCATAGGAGTTAAGATTCAATCAATTTCAAAATTTCCTCACTCTTTTTTTCCATCTTGTCAGCTTCCTGTTCAGATTTTTCGTGATCATATCCCAATAAATGAAGAATGCCGTGCACCAGAAGCTGTGTAAAACGTTCTTCCATACTTATTCCGATACTTTTCCCCTCTTTCTCAGCGGTCTCAATGGAAATAACCACATCGCCGAGAAGTTCCGGATTGATGTTAGAAAACTGTTCTGTTCGCATGGGGAAGGCGATAACATTTGTGGGGCCGTTTCGACGAAGATATTTTTTGTTGAGTATTGCAATTTGGGGATCATCGACGATCAAGATAGAAAGCTCTGCGTCATGATAATCCAAGGCGTTTAAGATGTCTGTGGTTTTTTGTTG
>DNGT01000203.1 GCA_003486165.1 Desulfobacteraceae bacterium | reverse complement strand
ATACTGCACCAAAAATTCAATGTCAACGATACCTCCCGTATCTTGTTTGAGATCGAAAAGCTTTGGATCAGGGCTTGAGAGTTCCTTCCGCATCCGTTCGCGCATGTCGATAACGTCTTTTTTTAATTGCGCCTTGATCCTGGGCCGTGCAAGAACCTCGTTCCGAATTTGTTCAAAGCGTTTTGCCATATTGATATTACCACTGATAGGTCTTGCTTTGATAAGGGCCTGATGCTCCCATGTCCAGGCTTTTTTTGTCTGGTAATCTCTAAACCCTTCGATATGGCTGACCAGAATGCCGGAACCGCCGCTGGGCCGAAGGCGCATATCCGGCTCGTAGAGCTTTCCCGCAGCGGTATGTGTGGTTAAAATGTGTATGACTCTTTGCCCCAGTCGGGCAAAAAATTGTTGATTATCGATAGGGTGCTTCCCTCCAAAGGTTTGCCCTTCGGTTCCGGAGTGGAGAAAAACCATATCCAGATCCGATCCATAACCAAGCTCAATCCCACCCAGCTTTCCATAGGCAATGACAGAAAATCCTCTGTCGATTTCCACACCGTCCATTTGACACATCGGAGCCCCGTGCTTTTCAACCAAATGATTCCATGACAGTTCAACAACTTCATTTAAAACCGTCTCGGCAATTTCGGTAAGATGGTCACTGGTTCGCATCAATGTCAGGGCACCGGTGACATCTGCTGCTGCCACCCGTAATGTATTCACCTGTTTAAAAATACACAATTCCTGAATCTGATGCTCCAAATCCTGATGGGATGCCGAGTCAAGTCGCTTGCGGATGTCTTTTTGGAGTTCCTGCTTCTCCGGAGGACGATAGAGTGTGCGAGGATCAAGGAGTTCATCCAAAAGGACCGGATGGCGGGACAAAAATGAAACGATCCAGGGGCTGGCACTGATCAGATTCACCATATGAACGATAGCCGTAGGATTTTCCAGCAGCAAAGCCAGATAGTTGGTGCGCTGCTCGATAGTTTTGATCAGATCGACGATTCGATTCAATACAACAATAGGGTGTTCAGAGCGTCCGATTTCTTTAAGCATGAGCGGCATCAACCTGTCGAGACGCTGACGGCCCTCTCTGCTGAGGGATCGTGTTGCCGGATGGTTTCTCAGATGATCCAATAAACCCTCGACCTCATCGAAATTCTCATATCCGGCCGAAAGAAGAATCTTTTGGCGCTTTTTATCTTCTATAAGATTTTCCCATATCGCCTCCAAACCGGTTTTAATTTCTTTGGTCCGATCATCGAGAGACTCTGAATCTTTGTCTTCAAGTAATTTGTCGAAATGAGAATGGACGATTTTTCTGTGTTTTTCCAACTGGACATCGAACGCTTCCTGTGTATCAAACCCCATGGCGGCGGCCAAACGAGTTCTTGCAACAGAATCTGACGGGATGACATGGGTTTGTTGATCTGAAAATTCCTGCAAGCGGTGTTCCGTATTTCTTAAAAATATGTATGCTCTGGTGAGTTCATCACAGACTTCTCTGGAAATATAATGTTCATTGCTAAGAACTTTTAGTGTCTTTTGTATGCGCCGCTCCTGAAGCGAAGGTGTGACGCCTCCCCGTATGAGTTGAAATATCTGCCCAAAAAACTCAACCTCACGTATTCCACCGTATCCGATTTTGATGTTATTTGTCATTCCCTTACGCTTGACTTCAAGGGATATTTTTTGTTTCATCTTCCTTAAAGATTCAAATACACCAAAATCAAGGTACCTTCTAAAAACAAAGGGTTTAAGGTTTGTTAAAAGTGTTTCGCCGGCCTCTTTATCACCCGCCACAACCCGTGCTTTTATCCAGGCGTATCGCTCCCACTCACGTCCCTGCTCCTGGTAATACGCTTCAATGGCATCAAAACTCATCACCACGGGTCCGCTTTCACCATAGGGTCTGAGGTCCATGTCGACCCGAAATACAACGCCGTCAGGGGTATTGCCGCCGATGATTTTTATTAATTGACGACAAAGACGAACAAAAAACTCTTCGTTGTTTATCGATTCCAACCCCCCTTGGGTTATTCCGTTTTCAGGATAAGCGAAAATCAAGTCAACATCCGAAGAAAAGTTTAGCTCCTGCCCGCCAAGCTTTCCCATTCCAAAAACGACCAGCCGTTGATGAGATCCGTCGCGTGCAGTTGGAATGCCGTATTTTAAACATTGCCATTGATAAAGAAAAAACACTGCCTGATCGATGCATGCATCAGCCAGGGCCGAAAGATCGTCCATGGTTTCCGAAAGATCTGCCCAGCCGGCCAGGTCCCGACAGGCGATTCGGACCATGTGATACCGTCTAAACCTGCGAAGCTGTCTTGAAAGCTGTGTATCGTCTTTAACATCAATTAAATTGGATATCAGTTTTTCACGAAATTCGCCGGTTCCAAATGTTCTTTGAAGATCCCCACTTTCATTCAAATCTTTAAAGAACTCGGGATCGCGCATACAGTTTTTGAATACAAAATCACTAAAGGTGAAAACTCTCTTTAGAGCATTAATGAATTCAGAATCATCGGGCAGGAATACATCTGCATCTTTTGCTGCAGCAAGAAATGCTTCGTATCTTCGTGACGTATCTTCTTTCAGAAGATGGGGAATTTTGGCATCGAGGTTCATTGTTTAAGAGATAAACGTAATGGGTTGATAAATAACGACTCAACCTCAATCGCGTACATTTAGTTTTCAAAAATTTAATGTTATTGAAGAACCGCTCCATTTTCAATTACTATTTTCCTCTTTCACTCTTTAAGCATCACTTCAAATCCTTCCAGCAAGAAATTTTTCAATCTAATCCAAAAAAACCTATTGTATTTACTATATTTTTACCTATCTATCGGCAATACCCCTTGACATATAATTGCTTTTACAATAATCTAAACTCTTACAAGCTTTATCCAAGCGAATATCAGAAGACTTTCTCACGAGGAAGGCCCTCATGTTTGATGTTTGGCCTAAAAGGAATTATATCCTTCCTTTGCGGCCATATCTTCCAATTATGAAAATGTTCTAGCCTGTTTTAATAATCTTGATTTATCTTTATACGATAATTCATAAGGAGAGACGACCAATGGCCCCAAAAATAGATTTAGATACCCTCATGGAGGTGCTTCCCTACCAGAGGAAAAGAGGAAAATGGAAGAGCCTTCAACTGGACTGGAAAAAAGAGTGGGAGCGGTTCGATGCCAAAAAGCTCTTTGGGTTCGATCCTTCCAGTATTAATGAACAAAGATTGAACGAATTTCGACAGCGCAAAGAAGCCATTCTGGACGGTAACCACGCCGCGCTTTCCATCCTCACCCGCCTGGTGGACGGACTCTGCGGCTACCCCATAACACCGTCTACCCCCATAGCCGAGGATTTTGCCAAGGCTGCCGCAAATGGACAAAAAAACCTTTTCGGCACCGAACTGATGTATTTTCAGCCCAGTGATGAGCTTTCGGCCATTGCCGCAGTGGAGGCCATGGCGTGTCAAGGGGGAAGATACGTGGACAACACCTCTTCCCAGGGGCTGGTGTTAAAGACCAAAAATCTCTATTCAGTGGCAGGCAAACGCCTGCCGGCAATTATGACGGTGATGGCCCGGGAAGTGAACAAGGGATCGTTGAGCATTCACTGCGGCCACAACGATTTTTACGGTGTTCGCAATACCGGTTGGGCTCAACTTGTTTCTGAAAATAATCAGGAACTCCATGATTTGCTGCCGATTGCCTTTAAAACCGCCGAACTGAGGCAAGTCATGCTGCCGTTTATGGTTATCGGCGACGGATTTATCAAATCCCATGCCCTCGAAAACATAAAACTTCTTTCAGACGACTTTCTGAAATATTTTGTCGGGCCGCCGAATCGGCTTTATCAGCCTGATTTTGAACAAAGATACCTCACCGGAACCTTCACCGATACCGACCTGACCATGGAAGGGCAGGTGGCCCAAGATCTTGCCTACCGTTTTGTCAAGCGAGGTGTTATCGCCGCCATGAACGTGATGAACCAGATCATAGGTACCAATCTCAAAGTTGTGGAATGCTATCGTACCGAAGATGCCGAAATGGTCGTCGTTGTTCTGGGGTCGGCAGCCGGTGTTCTCAAGGATGCGGTTGATTACTACCGGGATACGCAAGGGTTGAAAATAGGGGTCGTGCGGCCGGTGTTGTTCAACCCGCCCTGTTACGAGGAAATCGCCTATGGTGTTCGCAATGCCAAGGTCATCACTGTACTGGAACGAACCGGCATGGTTCACAATCAGCTCCTTCTGGCCGATTTGCAGGTTGCACTGCAACTGTCTCAAAGGGCCTATCGCGAAGGAAAGGATGAGCACAAACTTTACGCCCGAGACGATATGCCCACCCTTTTGCATGGGGTTTACGGTCTGGGCAGCAAAGATTTTAACAAATACGATGCTGCAGCGGTTATTGAGAACATGCGGGCCTGTTTGGAGAGCAATAGGGACGATTTTATCCGGGACTTTTATTCCGGTATCGAAGGCCCCTACACCTTGAAGCCTGCACCACTTCCGGATTACAAGGACCGGGAGTTGGGCCTGACCTTTATCGGTATCGGTGCAGAAGGCGTTAAAACCGCTCTGGAAACCGCAGCCGTAATCTATGCCGAAGAAAGCTGCAACGGCCAACGATATATCGAGTCCGGCGCCCGTTACGGCGCAGCAAGAAAGGGTGCTCCGGTATTTATGAATCTTCGAATCAGCGCCAGTCCGATTCGAAATGCCTCGGAACTCACCGAGCACGATGTTCTGGCCTTTTTCAATGAAAAATTTCTGTCCGGTGAAATTTTAAGAGACTACGTCGGTGGACTGAACCAAAATGGGCTCCTGGTGATCAACAGTAATAGAACCGCAGATGAAATTCTCAAAACTTTCCCCGTTGAAATGCGTCAGCGTATTGCCGACAAAAATATCAAGGTGATTGCTGTAAACGCCACTCAGGCCGCCTTGAAACATCTTAAGAAAAATTTGCCCGGCGCAGTAATGCTGGGTCTTATCAACAAAGAGACGGGAATTTTTACGCCCGAGGCTTTTGAAGCGAGATTTACCAGCATCCTGAAAGAAAAGCTGGGGGCCAAAAAAGGATTTGAAATTATCGATTCCAATGTTGCCCTTTTAAGGGAAGGTGTTGAGAAGGCTTCAACCGACCCCATTGAAGGAATCTGTTCGTTTGCCGCAGTATCAGAGAATCAAGGTCCATCGGCGGTGATTGAACCCGAAGATTTCGGCCAGGTTCCGGGTGCCGCCGGTCTTCCGGTTACCATGACCGAAAAGGACGAAATGGGGACCATCAAACCGGTGAATCTGATAGAAAATTTTCAGGAAACCTTTACTCGTGAAATGGTTAAACCGATTATGGCGGGAAAAAAGGTCCCCTGGGACCGGTTTATCCCCGTGGTACCATCCGGTACCAGCCAATATAAGGATGTGAGTTTCATCGGTTCCCAGCTTCCGATCTGGGATGCCGCCAAATGTATCGCCTGCGGCATGTGCGCGGCGTCGTGTCCGGATTCGGCACTTCATTCCACGGTTACGGACAAACTTGTTCCCGAGGGTGCAGCTCCTTATTTCAAAGTCTTCAAAAAACCGCCCAAGGGAATTCCCTGGAAGCGTTTTTCATTAAACATTAACGCAGTTATTGATCGATGCAAAGGCTGCGGGATCTGTGCCCAGGTCTGTCCGGTGGACGCTTTCAAGATGGTTGACAAGACACAGATAACGGCAACGGATTTTTTGCCCGAAAAGTACCATTCTCTGGACAATACTTATGATGCGGCCCAGTATGTGGACCGGATGCCGCTCAATCACCAGGTACTTTTCGTCTTTTCAAAACTGTATCCGGGCAAGCACACCCTTTGTCCCGGGTGTGGTGAAGGAACCATCAACCTTTTGACCTTCTACGCCCTGGAAAGCCTGCGCAACAGCCCTAAAGGGATCGAAACGTTTTACCAGGGACTCAAGGTGCTCTCGGACAAAAACCGGCGGGCCATCGAGCATATGATCGATCGCGGATTTACCATTTACAACATCAATGCCACCGGCTGCAATCAGGTATCGGAACTGGTCAATCCTTTCAACGCCCGGATTTACCAGGCAGGTCATTACGGTTTCGGCACCGCGTCGGCTGCGGCCTTGGGAGCCAAGTTCGCCTTGGATCAGTCATATGCCAACGGATTCAACGATGTGTTGACCAAAATCATCGTGTTCGCCGGCGATGGCGCCATTTACGATATCGGCAACGGCCCTTTCAATTATGCCCTGGGAGAGAACTACGATATCACGTGGGTAATTTACAACAACGAAGGTTACATGAACACCGGTGCCCAAAAATCCGGTGCCACACGCTTTGGGTGTGACCGTTCCACCTCACCCATAGGTTCCAGTCATGCAGGCAAAACAACACTCCATCGGCGCATCGTCAGCCAGGCCACGGCCATATCTCATGTCTATTCAGCCAAACTTACCGTGGACAACCCCTTTTACGCCATTAAAATACTGAAAGAGGCTATCGCTTACTGCGGCCCATCGGTGGTGGAATTTTTCTCTTACTGCTCACAGGGTCAACAAAGCCATGACTGGGCGGGCCCATTGGTATCCAGGATGATGAACGAGGCCAGAAACTGGCAGATCCAGGTGAGAAGACCGTTTCAAAAACTCGATATCTCTGCAAACCCGGAACCAGATCAGGTGTTTCCAACGAAAGGTAAGTCCTTTAAAAAGGGTGTCAAACGGGAGCCGGCGACCTTCCACGATGTGGTCGGCATGCTGGGCCAGTTTAGCCGGCATATCCTGTCCCAAGAGGAAGATGTCATTCCCGAACTGATTGAAGTAAATGAGACGGTATCTCTTTTCAGGTGGATTCGCAACCAGTGTCTGGCCGGTTACCGGGACAGCATGCCGACGGAAGAGGAGGTTGAACGCATTATTACGGAACGATACAAGTATTAGAATCAAACTCGATATGTTAGTAAGGACTCAAGTTTCGCACCCTTTATTTTCAGCAACGCCAATACAGCGGAGCAGGTCGGGAAAATTTTTTGAGGCAGACAAGAACAAATTTATTTCGGCCTGCTATGTCAAAGGCTTTTTGGCAATATCAGGGTGCCAAACTTGAGTTATTAACTCGCTCCATGGAACATGCTTTTTTTAAATAGGGTTATCATTCCAGGGGCGAATAAAACTTGGGCTCATATGGAGCTGGCATGGAAGAAGACCGGATTCTTTTTTAAATAAGGCGCCGGCTGAAGCCACCGGTTCTGATGCCCATCGTAAAACCATTTATCCGGGAACCCACGGCGTCTTCGAAAGGAAGGATTTTCCGCCCACCGTATGAGATCCAGGTATGCCTGGTGAATTTTTCTGAATGTATCGGCATCTCCACCTAAATCGGGATGGTGTTTCTTCGCCTGAAGCCGGTAGGCACTTTTAATGATTTTTTCCAGTTCAGGGGAATTCAGCTGCGACTTGCCAAGCTTAAGACAGGTTAACGACGATTGTTTTAAGACAGGGATCATAAAGTCCAACGGCACAACTGGATGATT
>DNGT01000495.1 GCA_003486165.1 Desulfobacteraceae bacterium | reverse complement strand
GTATCCAGGCCCATTTTCTGTAAATCAAAATTCGTCAAGATGGTTGGAGGTAAATAAGAACCGGTTCCAATAATTCTAACAGTATCCATATGTCTTGATACGAATTACCGCGATTATTTAAAAATGTCTGCCACATAACGGATATGAGGCATCCTTGACTTTTTCTGTATTAAGGTTTTATTATCATAATAGGTTGTTTCCTACAATAACAAGATTTGGGTGGTACAGGTTATCATTGGACTGTCGGTAAACCAATAGGAAGAGGAGAGACAAATCATGCGTACGGTTGAACAACTCTTACAAGTTAAAGGCAGCGATATCTGGTCCATTGCGCCCCAGGCAACAGCATACAATGCATTGCAAATCATGGCTGAAAAAAATGTCGGGGCACTTCTTGTCATAGAAAAAGAGAAGCTGGTGGGAATTTTCTCTGAACGTGATTACGCCCGTAAGGTCATCCTCAAAGAGAAATCTTCCAAGAATACATCTGTGGGCGAACTCATGACACGGGAGGTAATTTATATCAATGCCAACGCAACGTTGGAAGAAAGTATGGCATTAATGACGGTCAAACGCATACGCCATTTGCCTGTCTTGAAAAATAACCAGTTAATCGGTATCGTGACCCTTGGTGATGTGGTCAGACAGATCATCTCCGATCAGCAATTTGCCATTCGGGAACTTGAGAAGTACATCACTGGCGGTTAGAATGTATAATATCTCAATTCTCAATCTGCGAAGCATTCGTTTAGAGATCCACATGCGACAGAAGGTCTTTTTCCTTTTTCAATGCTATGTTTTCCATTTCTCTGACCTGTGCTGAAAGTTTTGAAACATATGATGGGTCTGTTATGGATTTTAAATTTATTTTTACATTGCAAAGTGCGCCCAAAATGGCCGTTCTGGCCATCATGACGGCCACCAGTCCGTCGGTAACGGCATTGGGGTTGCCTTTTTTAAGCACGATTTCCGCAAGTGACATGACCTTCAGTGTTTCAGACGCAATCCACAGGGGAACTTCGGCAGCGTGTTTCAATGCCGCCTGAATGGCCCTTGTCCTGGTTTTTGATTCAGCTTCATTGTTCTTTGGCATCTTAAAGGATGAAATCACCCGGTGATATGCCTCAGAATCCCGATCAATACATCCCGATAATTTTGCCCGGAATGCGGCAGCTTTTCTGGAAATGTCTTTCATTTCTGTTTTGGTTGCTTCAAATCCCTTTCCGCCGGCGGTGAGATTGGCAACCATTTCCACGAGACCAGCCGCAGAGGCCGCAGCCAGGGCTGAAATACTGCCCCCGCCCGGGACGGGATCACTCGAGGCTGTTTTGTCCAAAAACACATTCAATTTCATTTCAATTAACATTGTATCTCCCTAATTTTTATCCAATGAATTTGATACGAGTTTTTCGATCATTGCTTCGTCGGGAATAAACGGGAGCGTGATGTGATTCTGTTCCGGGTCATCCAGGTTGAAAGCGATGCTGGTTTCAATGGCGTTTTGATTTCTGGCCCAGGCCCTTCGGGCAACACCACCCATGACATCCCATGTTATGGCCCGGCGGATGATATTATCCACATGGTCACTCCCATCCAGGACTAGACCAAAACCACCGTTAATGGCTTTTCCGATGCCCACACCACCACCGTTGTGCAGTGAAACCATACTCATACCCCTTGAGGCATTTCCTGCAAAGCACTGGATTGCCATCTCTGCCATAACATTGCTGCCGTCTTTGATATTGGCGGTTTCCCTGAAAGGCGAATCTGTTCCGCCTGTATCGTGATGATCCCGGCCCAGCATCACAGGGCCTATTTCACCTTTACGGACCATGTCATTAAATTTCAGAGCAATCTTCATTCTGCCCGGGGCGTCCTGGTAAAGGATTCTGGCCTGGGTTCCAACCACAAGGCGGTTTTTCTTTGCATCCCGGATCCAGATATAATTGTCTTTGTCCTGAAAGCGTCGCTTTGAATCAATACACGACATGGCGGCCTGGTCGGTCTTTTCGAGGTCTCCAGGCTTTCCAGTGAGGCAAACCCATCGAAATGGACCGTAACCATAGTCGAACATCATGGGGCCCATGATATCCTCCACGTAGGACGGAAAGATAAATCCGTCCATGGTGTTCTTACCGTTCTTACAGATTTCCGTGACACCCGCATCAAAGACAGCTTTTAAAAAGCTGTTCCCATAGTCAAAAAAGTAGGTGCCGCGGTTGACTAAAGTCTTAATGAGTTCGTAATGACATCTCAGAGAAATGTCCACCATCTTTTTGAATCCTTTGTGATCGGTTTTTAGCATTTCAGTACGTTGTTCGAATGTCAGACCTTGAGGACAATAGCCGCCGTCATATGCCGCATGACAGGACGTTTGGTCAGAAAGGAGATCTAAGGGAATATTGTTATTTACCGCATATTCGAGCAGGTCGACGATATTACCGTAAAAAGCGATGGCGATGCTGTCTTTTTTCTCTTGGTATTCCTTTGCCAAAAGGAAAGCGTTGGCCGGTGTATCAACAACTTTGGTTACCCAGCCTTGGTCGTGTCGGGTTCGGATTCGAGAGTCGTCGACCTCAGCAATAATTCCTACCCCCCTGGCTATTTCCACAGATTTTCCCTGGGCGCCGCTCATGCCCCCGAGACCGGAGGACACAAAGAGATGTCCGGTAAGATCCTCCTCGGAAGACATTCCAAATTTTCTGCGAGCGGCGTTCAGAATGGTGCTGTAAGTCCCATGAACGATCCCCTGTGGGCCAATATACATCCATCCACCGGCGGTCATCTGGCCGTAGTTGNNTAGATACTGCATCCAGTTCTGACAAACCTGACCGGTTTCGCCATAGGTGACCAGTTCGTAAGGGTAGAGCGCAATATTAAAATCCAGGTTGTTGTCGACCATCACCTGTAAGGCACGGCCTTCAACACACCGCCCCTTGTATATATCAATGGGAAGACCGGTGATCCTGCCGGGAGGTCTGAAGCGGTATCCATAAATTCTGCCGCGTGTCAGTAATTCGTCGAGAAATTCGGGGGCCAACATATCGTGCCAGTGTTCAGGGATATATCTGAGGGCGTTTTTTAGGGCCAGGACGGTGTCACCTTTTGAAAGCGAAAAATGTCTCTTGGGAGCCCTGCGAATGTCATCGACAAATTCCGGCAGGTCGGGCAAGTCATCCAATATGCTTTCAAGCTTTATGGTCATTGCATTTGATGTATCGATATTATGGGCCATTTTCGTATCCCTTTTAGGAAAAAATGGGTAAATTTTATGGATGTGTTCAGGGGACAGTAATTTCCCCCAATGCTATATCAGTGAAAATACAAAAGCGACTCCGCCAATAACCTTACTTGAAAATAACTGCTCCCCGAATAGTTACAATTTTATGGATTACTGCATCAATGCAATATATAACACAATTTTCGATCCAGATACAGAGTAAACCCGGATGAACTCAGGCTAAAGGCATTCGATTTCCAATACGATGTGAGCGTTCTACGACAGCGTGTATCTCTTTCCAACCGCCTGAAACTTGCGCTTAAGCACCCGTAATTCCGAGCTGTGCCTGAGTTATTTAGAAACATTTATCGCTAAATTATCCCATTGATTGTTTAAGTGATCATTTCAATCGCTTCGGTCCAACGCGTACTAAAGCCCTTCAAACAGTCATTCGGTTTACAAGAGAAAGATGCCGTTGCTTCGCTGCACCAAAATCAAATATGTTTGCCCTGCGTTCATCCGGGTTAATTATTGACACACAGCCTGAATATTTGTAATTGTATCACAACATGATTTTACCTTTAATAAATAAAGACAATCCGACCATTGAAATGCTTAAAAAAAGGGAAGAAAATGGAACTTGATCAAATAATGGAATCATACGGCTTCAATATATCCTCGAGTTGCAGCGGTTTCGAGTGGTATGTCAAAAAAGTCGAGTATAAAGGAAATGATGCTTTTGTCACCATCACCGCCGATGATGAACTTCATTTGCCTGAATCCGTGGACGAACCGGTTGTAGTAAATATTACAGACCACAATTCCGGTAATGAACTTGAAACGCCTCAGCGTTTTGAGTCTCTAAAATCTTATCTGGATACGCTTAATCCTCCATCCTGAATTTTTCCTGAACAGCATTGCATACCGGACATTTTGGAGGTATCTCATCTACGGAAATATAGCCGCAGATCTGGCAGACATAATATTTTGTTGACTCATCGGTACTTCCTTTAAGTGCTTCTTTTAAAAGGGTTAGGTGGATTTTTTCCACTTTACTGAATTGATCAAACGCTTCGGAAGCTTTTTGCTTCCCTGCATCAATAGATAGTCGGGAAATTTTCGGGTATGTTATGGAGACGTTCTCTTGCTTGATGTGTAACAGACGCTTCAGATATTCAGTTGGATCTCCCATTTTACCTCTGATATACATTAATGAGCGGCGAGCACGAATTTTTTCTGACCATGAGATGGAATACAGCAAATTGGAAAGCAAAACGTTTCCCTCTGTTTTAACTTTTGCCGCATATAACCTGTTCAAAGCGCTTGATTTGAACATTTTTGCAAATGCCAATGCCATTTCTTGACCTAAGGTGTCCGACATTGTTTGTCCTCCTTTATCTAATGGTTTCATAAAACTTTGTAAAGCGGCCTTATATAGTTTGGTTCTTGGGTAATTCCTTTTTAAAAAGTAAACCGTANNAGTCTAAAAGAAATCACATGGCTTCAATAAAAGCATGGTATACTGGGTTTAAAGACTTTAAATACCGGAAAAGTGATGCCGATCTGCCAGAAATGCAAGATAAAATATTCCTTTTTCACTATTCGCGATAAAAAATACCCGAACCCATTGGGGGCCGGGCATTTATGTCGGAAATGCTATCAGCCTTATGGCCTTGTTTTGAAAAACTACACGATGAACTTAGAAAGAATTGACTCGGATCCAAAAGCAGCGGCTTGGGTTGCCCTATGCTGTCTATTGGCTGCACGGCGAATTAATCTAATGCGTACAATAACTGCCGCAATTAGCGGGTTCGTCGAGCAACAGAACAGCTGGAAGTTCTGTAGAGAGAGAGCGATGATTCTTGCCGAAAAGGCCATGTCGATGCTCTCCCGCGATTCTGACGGCAATTTGTTTTTAAAAGCGCTTTATCTTAATGCCAAAGACATGACGAAACCTCCGATTCGGGAAATACCGATACAACGGTATGCAAGCATCTTTGAAGACAAAATCCTCGACATAGAATATGAAGCTGTTTTACGAAGCGGTGTCACTATTGATGAAGTGAGCAGGTTTGCATCATCTCTGCCACACCACCAATGGCTATTACCTGAATTTTGCATAGACAATTTTGAATCGATTCAGTAAATATAAACACACTACCCAATCAATTGGTTACGTTTTTATTTCGTCAACATGTTTTTTTACCTAAATCCTTATTTGGCGGCCTTTTACTTGTTGACTTTATAACTTTGTTGCTGTAACGGGTAAAAAAAAGGGGATAATGAATGAATCAACCATCAAGTAAAGGAGGGAGCAAATGACAAAAGCAGAATTGGTAGAAGTTATGGCAGCGGATGCAAAAATTTCTAAAGCTGCAGCTGGCGCCGCCCTGGAATCTTTTATGGCAAACGTTACAAAAGCACTGAAGAAAAAAGACGGCAAAGTTACATTGGTGGGGTTTGGTACTTTTTCAAAAGTTCGAAGAAAAGCCCGGAAAGGGCGTAATCCTCAGACAGGGGAACCTTTGAAGATCAAGGCAAGAAATGCTGTAACTTTCAAGGCTGGAAAGAAACTCAAAGACGCGGTTTAAGGCCATATCTAATCATTGACAAAAAGCGGCTTGATCGGCTTTTCCATAAGTCGGTCGGCCGCTTTTTTCTTTTGAGTCAATGATGCCAAGCCTGACTCTATTCTCCTTGACAAGTAACGCCATTCTAATTAAAATTCTTCAATATTTCGGTTTAAAAAAACAGACTTTTCGGTTCATCATTAAACAGGTGATTGGAAGCTTTTGAATGAAAACTGCATCAGCAATTGAATATCACGGCGGATCGCCTATCCAACTGATCGTCGATGAAGAGCGGGCCGGCACACTCAAGGAGATTTCCCTAAACCTTCCGGAGATTACCTTGAATGACCGGCAACTTTGTGATCTCGAACTTTTGGCAACAGGGGTTTTTTCTCCCCTTGACGGCTTTATGACCCGATCTGACTATGAGTCTGTGCTTGACCGCATGCGACTGCAAAGCAATGTTCTTTGGCCCATACCGATATGCCTTGGCATTTCCGACACAAAAGCACGAACTTTGGAAGTCGGCCAGTCGGTGGCGTTAAGAGATCACGAAGGATTCTTACTGGCCATCATGCATATTGAAGATATGTGGCCGGTGGATCGGGAAAAAGAAGCATCGCTGGTATATGGTACCACTGACATAACGCATCAGGGTGTCAAGTATCTGATGAATGCTGAGGGGGATTATTACATCGGGGGTAAACTCGAGGTCATCAGCACGCCGCTTCACTTTGACTTCAAACAACTTCGTATGACACCGCAGGAAATTCGGCGTGTGTATCAAAAGCTAAAATGGAAGAGGGTTTTAGGATTTCAGACACGAAACCCCATCCAGCGTCTTCAGTTTGAAATGACGGTAAAAGCCATGCGGCAAGCAAAGGCCAATTTACTCCTTCTTCCGGTTACCGGAATGACAAAACCCGGCGATTTTGATCATTACACGAGAGTCCGATGCTATAGGGCTGTGACCCGACATTATCCGCCGGATTCTTTTGTACTGAACCTCCTACCTCTTTCCATGCGTTTGGCCGGCCCAAGAGAAGCGCTTTTGCATGCCATCATTGCTAAAAATTATGGTTGTACTCATTTTGTTGTCGGAAGAGACCATGCCAGTCCGGGAACAGCTGTGGCCGGGAAATCATTTTACGAGAGCCATGCAGCCCAAGAATTGACTGAGAGACACAGCGGAGATATCGGTGTGACCATTATTCCTTTTNNACAGGGTTTTACAATATTTTTAACAGGCCTTTCAGGTGCGGGAAAATCGACCATTGCCCAAGTGCTCTATGCACGCTTTCTGGAGATAGGCGATCGGCCGGTCACTTTGTTGGACGGCGATATTGTACGTCGAAATCTGTCGAGCCAGCTTAGTTTTTCCAAAGAGGACAGAGATACCAATGTGCGGCGCATCGGTTTTGTGGCCGGTGAGATAACCAAGAATCGCGGCATCGCCATTTGTGCACCCATTGCACCTTACAATGCCACCAGAACGGAAATCAGGAACGCCATCGAAAACTATGGCGGATTTATAGAGGTTCATGTGTCTACCCCTATAAAGGTTTGTGAAAAAAGAGATCGAAAGGGTATGTATGCAAAGGCCCGGGCCGGGTTGATCAAAGGATTTACCGGGGTTGATGATCCCTACGAGATTCCTGAATCACCGGAAGTGAGAATCGACACTAGCGATCTTACACCCGATGAAGCCGCTCAGGAGATTTTGTTGTTTTTGGGGCAGAAAGGGTACATTTGAAAATTAAATGGTAAATAGTAAACAATCAATTATGTGTCGTGGTAAGTGGATCGTGAAAGACAATCAAGATTAGAGGTGTAATGGAAAAAAAACCATATCAATTAAACGACCATCTGTTAACCGCATTGTTGGCTTCAAAAGAGGCCGGTATGGCCATCCTGGATGTATATCAACAGAATTTTGATGTTGCATACAAAGAGGACCGGTCACCACTAACCCTTGCGGACCAGCTTTCCCACAACATCATTGTTGATCATTTGACCGATCCGTCCGGAAAAAATCTTCCGATTTTGAGCGAAGAAGGAAAAGGCATCCCCTTTGAACAAAGGTGCACATGGGAGTATTTCTGGCTGATCGATCCCTTGGACGGCACCAAGGAATTTATTAAGAGAAATGGAGAATTTACTGTAAATATCGCTTTGATATATCAACATCG
>DNGT01000154.1 GCA_003486165.1 Desulfobacteraceae bacterium | reverse complement strand
TTTGAACAATAAAAAGGCCGTGGGAAATACCCATAAAAAGCAGGCGGAAATTCCCAATAGCTGGACACCGATAATTTTCAACGATGAACCACCGATGTTAAAGATTCCCGCAGATAGGGTACCCCAAGCACCGCAGACACCGTGCACGGAGATAGCACCGACAGGATCGTCCACCNNAGGCCTGCCAGGGCGCCGTTTAAACTCATGCCGACTTCGGGTTTGCCGAATCTCATCCACGATGTGATCATGGCCAGAACACAGCCGGCTGCTGCAGCCAGGTTGGTATTGACAAAAATCATGGCGATATCTTTATTGGCGGCAGTCGTGGAGCCGGGATTGAAACCGAACCATCCCAGCCAGAGGATAAATACGCCCAGAGCCGCCAGCGGTATGTTGTGCCCTAAAATCGGTTTGACCTTGCCGTCTTTCGTGTATTTGCCAAGGCGCGGTCCCAATACGATGGCGCCGGCCAGGGCTGCCCAACCACCTACCGAATGGACCACCGTGGATCCTGCAAAATCTATAAAACCAAGGTTCTCAAGCCAGCCGCTCCCCTTATAGAGGCTGCCCCAAGCCCAACTGCCGAATACGGGATAGATCAGGGCGCTGATAACGACGCTGTAAATCAAATATCCGGAGAATTTGGTTCGCTCTGCCATGGCACCGGAGACAATGGTAGCAGCAGTAGCGGCAAATACCACCTGAAACATCCAAAATGCCAGCACCCAGGGATCACCTCCGAAGCTGAAATCACTTAAGAAAAAACCGGATGTTCCGAACCAGCCGGTCTTGGACACACCGAACATCAGTCCGAACCCAACGGCCCAGAATGCCAGAGATCCCATGGAAAAATCCATGAGGTTTTTCATCATGATGTTGATGGCGTTTTTGGCCCGTGTAAATCCGGCCTCCACCATGGCGAATCCAGCCTGCATGAAAAAGACCAGTGCTGCGGCAACCAGGGTCCAGACGTAATCAGCATGGGCCTGAACCAGACTGATGGCCTCTTTGTTGGATAAAACGGTAGGCGTTTCATCTCCGGCCCAGACGCAGGTAACACTGATCAGGATAAATAAAACAGAAATAATATTTTTTTTCATGACACGTATACTCCTTTTATTTTGAATAAAAATTTTCTTAATCGTTATAATACTGAACGTTAAATCGCACCTTCGCCAGCCTCGCCGGTTCGGATGCGAATCGCTTCATCCACTGAAAAGACAAAGATTTTTCCGTCCCCGATCTTGCCGGTATTTGCCGATTTGGATATCGCTTCCACCACTTGATCCGCCAGGGATGAATCAACAACCACATCGATTCTCACTTTGGGTACAAAATCGACCTGATATTCGGCGCCGCGATAAATTTCCTTATGACCCCGCTGACGCCCGAATCCTTTGACCTCGTTAATGGTCATGCCGTTTACACCGATTTTGTTCAGCGCATCTTTGACGTCATCAAGCTTAAACGGTTTGATAATGGCTTCAATCTTCTTCATTTAAATGTGCTCCTTTTCAATTAGAAATTCTCTGTTTTACATTCCCGGGATTTTTCTTAATTGCAGAGCAAGAGGAATGCCAAGTTGGTAGAAAGAGTATTAAAAAAATATATCTTATTGGATAAACAGGAAAATTTCTCATGAAAGGGGAAATATCAGGACGTTATTTAAATTGCATAATTGTTATTTAGCGCTACTTTATATACATTTATGTTATTTTTTAAATTTATTATAACATAAATGTAGTTTCAGAGATGGAGAATATTTTTTTATGGGCATCTCGAAGGCTTTGGGGAGTGAAGAAATTTTATCCACTTTACCCTAACGCTGCAAAAGCCGGAGGGTAAAAAACATGACATCAAATAGACCCCATCCTTTGAATTCATCAGGGGTTGGAAATCAAAAAGGGAAGCATTTCTATTATTTTTGTTTGAATTCTAAATAGTTGATCTCCTTTTGCCGTGTTGTTTATGCAACTTTAGGGTTTATCATGAGCTCATGATTGCAGTTCTATGGATGAACAATAGAGTGAATTTGGCCGGTTCTTGCCGAATGACAATCCACGAATAAAAAGTATAATTCGTGTAATAAAAAGTCATAAATTTTTCTGAAAACCCTGATAGGTTTCTAAAAACGCCTTAAGATGTTTTTGGTCAAACTCCTTCATATTCCAGTCTGACGAAGAGAGGTGATCCCTGAATTTGGGTTTGACGACATATGCTTCGGCATCTTGTATTTCTCTCTCTTTAGTTTCTACCCGTACCGGTTTTCGCTGATACAGATCGCCTTCGAATGCGTCCAGCCGCTCCAAAGACAATTCATCCACATCAAAGTAGATGATCCCTTCAGTGACGGCATCTGTTACCGGAATAATTCCGGGATAAGATTCCCCTTTCACCGTAAAACGCGCATAGCCCCTCAGGATTGCGTTTTTAAAACGAAACTCACGGGCTGTAACAGCATACATTACATCAGGTATCCATAAGGTTCCGTAGGCAAAAATGTTCATATCCGATGTCTTCCGAAGGTTTATAAACTCAAGCACATTTGCTGCGTTTTTCAGATCTGGTAAGGTTGTTTTTTTAATATAGTGTGTTTTGGCCTAAAAAACAACAGCCCGCTGATAAATCAGCGGGCTGCCAGGGTTTAGAAGGGGTGGTTATATATCGAAATAGAGAAAAAATTCATGGGGATGAGGACGGAGTTTCACATCATTGACCTCATTTTTCGTTTTGTATTCAATCCACATGTCAATAACATCCTGAGTGAAGACATCCCCTTTCATCATGAACTCATGATCTTCCTTGAGTGCCGACAGGGCCTCTTCCAAAGATCCCGGTGCCGATGGAATCTCCGCCAACTCTTCGGGTGGGAGACCATAGATGTCTTTATCCAGCGGATCGCCTGGATCGATCTTATTTTCAATACCGTCTATGATGGCCATCAGTATGGCGGAAAACGCCATATACCCGTTGCACGAGGGGTCCGGTGTGCGGAACTCGATGCGTTTGGCTTTGGGTGAAGGAGAATACATGGGAATTCGAACGGCTGCACTCCGGTTACGGCTGGAATAAGCCAGATTCACCGGAGCCTCAAAGCCGGGAACCAGACGTTTATAGGAGTTGGTGGTCGGGTTGGTAAAAGCGCACAGCGCTCGACAGTGTTTAAGTATCCCGCCGATAGCATACAGGGCTTCCTGGGACACGCCGGCATA
>DNGT01000323.1 GCA_003486165.1 Desulfobacteraceae bacterium | reverse complement strand
CCCTTTATAAACGTGAAGAAGGCGGCATTGTCCTTGTGGATCAGGAAAGGTGCCGGGGATGGCGATACTGTGTATCCGGCTGCCCTTATAAAAAAGTCTACTTCAACTGGCATACCGGCCGATCTGAAAAGTGTATTTTTTGTTATCCGCGCATCGAGGCGGGAATGCCCACCCTCTGTGCCCACACTTGTGTCGGAAGGATTCGGTATGTTGGTGTGGTGTTATACGATGTCGATAAGATTCAGTGGGCAGCATCAGCCCGAAAAGCTCAAGAAGTGTATCCTGCCCATCTGGACATACTGGCTNNGAACCTGCAGAAACATCAAACTTGGATATACTGATTGATTCGCTTAGAATACCGATTACTTATCTGGCGAATTTGCTGAGCGCCGGAGATGAAGGACCGGTTCGACTGGCGCTAAAACGCTTGGCAGCTGTCCGCCAGTACATGCGATCTGTTCGTGTTGAGAAATCCCTTGACTCTGCAGTGCTGGACAGCATCGGATTAACCGTCGAGGCGGCGCAGGCCATTTATCGCTTGCTGGCCATAGCCAAATATGATGAACGTTTTGTTGTTCCAACCCTCAGGCGAACCGACGGGGAAAGACTTTACGCCGATCAGGGGTGTTGTGGTTTCGAATAGACCCCATTTAAATTAAGTTTAAAATTGCAACTGACGATGGTGCAAAAATGAACGTTCAGATTAAACTGATCTCCTGTTTACTCAATTATCCTGACGAATCTTTGCTGAGATGGCTGCCTGAATTCAAACAAGTTCTTAGTGAGATAGAAAGTATTTCCGTCAGAAATAAGTACGACCAAATGTTATCCTATTTCGAACAGACTCCCTTAATTCAGCTTCAGGAACAATACACTGAAACATTTGATCTCAATCCTTCCAACTGCATGAATCTGACCTATCATCGCTGGGGAAACACCGAAAAAAGAGGGTCGGCTTTGGTGCATCTGGAAGACGTCTATCTGAAAGCAGGTTTTGAACGTGTCAGCAGTGAACTGCCTGATTTTCTGCCCCTGATACTCGAGTTTGTCTCTGAACGACCGGATGTTGCAGATTCTGAAATCATTCCGCTTTATGGAACGGTTGTGGAAACTCTTGCCGCGAGGCTCCAGCAGTCAGGCCATCCGTATGCGCTTTTGTTTGAACAACTGATAAACATTTTTGGCTTATCAGAAGCTGCCGCTAATTCTCAGGCGTAAGCAAAGGATTATAATAAACCATAAAGTGATATTTTAATCACGTTTTCGGTTCTATCCATTGAAATTTTTTAAAAACAACGGAGTAAATAAAAATGAATTTAACAAACATGATGGCGTTTCTGGTTTTTCCCTATCTGGCACTGACAACATTCGTTGTCGGACATGCCTATCGTTACATCGTGGATCCGTTCTTCTGGAATGCAAAATCGAGCGAATTTCTTGAAAAGAAAAACCTTTATCCCGGTATCACTCTTTTTCACTGGGGAATTTTGCTGACACTGCTTGGCCATGCCGGAGGCCTTTTAATTCCTCAGACGCTCTTTGATATGGTGGGTATCGACGGTCAGGCGCATTTGCGGGTTGCATACTGGTCAGGACTCGTGGTCGGTGCAGCGGCCTTTGTCGGTTCGATATTGCTGCTCTGGCGCAGGGCAACCGTAAAACGAATCCAGGCGACCACGACCCTCAACGACTACGTGACCCTTGCGGGTCTGGTTTTTGTCACAGGTGCCGGGCTGTTTAACGTGGTGTTCGGCCATTTTTATGTTTTGGATACCATTGCCCCTTGGATCAGAGGCATTGTGTTTTTTCAACCGAATCCGGAACTGATGTCAGCAGTGCCTTTGAGCTACAAGATCCATATCTTGAGTGCTTTTGCGTTGCTGGGTTTTTCACCATTTAGCCGCCTGGTTCATATTTGGAGTGCACCGTTTACATACCTGCTAAGACGGCACATTGTCTTTCGACGCAGGGTGGCTGATGCATCTGTCCAATATGTCGATTGAATATTTTAAACAATCAGCCATTCCGTAAAAAGGAGGTTGATATGACCGAAGAAGTAGTCTGTTACGCAAAATCCAGTCGTGGAGCAGCCCTGTTCTGGACAACCCTGGCTTTTTTTGGAGGCTTTGCCGGTGTCTCTGCTTTCGGCCCCATTGTGAGCAAACTAAAGGTTACGATGGACATGAGCCCATTTCTGGTGGGCTTGCTGGCCGCGAGTCCGGCGCTTACCGGTTCGCTCTTAAGGATTCCTTTCGGCGCGATGGTCGATCGAATGGGGGGAAAGAAACCGGTCTTGATCTTGTTGGGGCTGGCCGCATTGGGGGTGGCAGGTATCACACTGATGTTTTGGTTTTTCCCAACACCTCGCCCTGCTCAGTATCCATTTTTTCTGCTGTTCGGTGTTCTCTGTGGTTGCGGCATCGCGGTGTTTTCTGTAGGCATACCCGCTGTTTCCTACTGGTATCCCCAAAAAGCACAAGGGTCGGCACTGGCTGTTTATGCGGGTTTGGGAAATCTGGCTCCCGGATTATTCGCTTTTATTTTGCCATATATGGTTGTTTCGTTGGGATTAACCGTTTCCTATGTATTCTGGTTCGGTATGCTCCTNNAATCGATCAAAAAAGCAGGCTCAGACTGGCGCACATGGGTTTTGACCTATTTCTACTTTGTTACGTTCGGTGGTTTTATTGCTTTGACGGTATGGCTCCCTACTTACTGGGCCGAATTGTTTGGAACGAGTCTTGTGCGTGCTGGTTTACTCACGGCTTTCTACTCGCTTTCNNATGCAATCGGCAAGTTTAGCATTGGCCGGAGAGATGATTATTGCCCTGGGAATGGGGTTTGCCAATGCAGCCGTGTTTAAACTGGTACCGAAATACAGTCCGGCAGCGGTGGGCGGTGCAGCCGGAATCGTGGGTGGTCTGGGTGCATTTGGTGGCTTTGTCATACCGCTATTGATGGGACTTTTTGTTAAAATAAACGGTCAATCCGGTTACGCTCAAGGATTTTCTGTCTTCGTTGTAATGGCAGTGATAGCCCTGATTCTATTTGCGGTGTTAAATCGATATGCTCCGAAAGAAGACGAAGATGTTGCAGCCGCTTCCTGAAGGTCACCGTCTTGGATTGTGGTCGTAAAAATAAAGGGTGCGAAATTTGAGTTATTAACTCCGGTTCTAAAAAAGAGCGTTCACAAATTCAGCTGGATCAAATTCCTGGAGATCTTCTATTTTTTCACCAACCCCAATATAGTTTAGAGGAATTTCAAGAGCATTGCAGATGCTGACGACAATCCCGCCTTTGGCTGTTCCATCAAGTTTGGTAAGGGCGATTCCTGTGACATCGAGGGCATCATTGAATAATTGGGCTTGGGACAAAGCGTTTTGGCCGGTGGTTGCATCGAGAATCAGAAGTATCTCGTGGGGGGCTCCTGGAAGCTTATTCGAAATGGTACGTTTTATTTTTTTTAGTTCCTCCATGAGGTTTTTCCTGGTATGAAGTCTTCCTGCGGTATCCACAAGAACAATATCCGCATCTCTGGCAACAGCAGCTTGAATGCCGTCATATGCAACAGCCGCGGGATCTGACATGTCCTTGTGTTTTATAATGTCTACACCGGCCCTGTCGGCCCATATCGTCAACTGTTCTATTGCTGCGGCTCTGAACGTGTCGGCGGCAGCGATGATCACCTTCTTTCCCGAAGAAGAAAATCTCGCAGCCAGTTTTCCGATGGTGGTTGTCTTGCCAACACCATTGACGCCGATAACCATGATGACATGGGGTTTGTCCACAATTACTTGAGACGGCTTCATTGTTGCGTTCAGCAATTCCAGAATTTTCTCTTTAAGTATAATTTTTAGTTGATCGGGCCCCGATATTTCCGAAGATTTTATGGAGATGCTCTGGATAAGGTCCATGGTTGTCTGAACCCCGATGTCGGAAGTGATTAAAAGCTCTTCAAGTTCTTCCAGTAATTCATCATCAATTTTTCTCTTGCCGATAAAGAGGTCATTGATGTCGGTTGTAAGGATTTTGCGGGTTTTGGAGAGACCGTTTTTTAAACGTTTAAAAAATCCTGATGATTTTTTAGGAGCAGCCTGCTCGGTCTTCTGGTCGTTGGCGGGAAGAGGAGGGGCTATTTCGTTTTCTAATTCTTTGTGTTGAGGTTCATCATTGTCTATGTCAGGCCGTGTATCAGCGACATTTACAGTTTCAAATGCTTCCGAAGCTTTGTCGATTTTCTGATCGGAAGATATTTTTTCTTCCGGTTTGTGTTTCTTTTTTTTGAACCAGTTGAGTGNNCCCCTTTTTTTCCATGGTTATACCGAAAAGGGTATCTGCAAATTCCATTGATTTTTTATTGTGTGTTATCATAATTATCTGGGATTTTTCCCCGATGATTTGCAACAAATCATTAAAACGAAAGACATTGATCTCATCGAGGGACGCATCAATTTCATCCATGAGACAAAAAGTTGCCGGCTTAATTAAAAAAATCGAGAAGATCAAGGCGATGGCGGAGAGTGCTTTTTCTCCGCCGGAAAGAAGGCTCATCCTTGTCAGCTTTTTCCCGGGCGGGTGTATCATAAACTCTACACCGGTTTCAAGGGGGTCGTTAGGTTCTGTAAGGACAAGTCTGGCGGAACCGCCTTCGAAAAGGCGAGGAAATACTTCTTTCAATTTACTGTTGACCTCGTCGAAAGCCTTCAGAAATCGTTCCTGGCTGATTCTGTTTATCTTGTTAATCACCTTGTGAAGATCACCAACTGCTTTCACAAGATCCTCACGCTGTTCCGTGAGAAAATCAAATCGCTCTTTGAGCTGTTCATACTCCTTTATGGCACCCAGATTCACATCATCAAATTGTGCTATTTTATTTTTGGTTCGTGTGAGTTCATCTTCTATTTCATCTACACGGAAATCAATGCCGATAGAAAGATCTTCAAGTTCTGACTTGAGAACCGGAATGGGTTGATGATAGCTTTCTTCCAATCGGTTGGTAATATTTTCACGTTTAATCAGCCGTTGCGACTGGTCAAGCTCAATCATACGTATTTTTTGAAGAATCTTTTCTCGCTCGTTTTGGATTTCTGATAGGGTACTGTCACTTTCTTTCAGTTTTGCATCAATTGCATTGTAATCTGCCTCATTATTTTCAAGTGCTTTCTCAAGAAGCTTCATGTCATCATACATACCGGAAAGCGTCTGTTCATATTCTTGTATTTTTTCTTCTAAATGGTGCTTTCTTTGTTTTTTTTGAATAAGCTCTTTTGAAATTTGTTCGATCCTTTGAATTCCGTCGTTTTGGAACTCTTTCAGACGCTTTAACGTGTTATTGCTGTTTTCCAGTTTGGCATTTAAGGCCGTCAG
>DNGT01000058.1 GCA_003486165.1 Desulfobacteraceae bacterium | reverse complement strand
TTACGCGTACATCATCCATATTTAAAGACTCGATCTTCAATCCAAGTAATTTATTGAAAGGGATTTTACGTTCATACAATTCACGCAAAATTTTCCAAATTTTGTCAGAACTTTTCTTTTGATCGGGCATGGAAAAACACATTCCTTATGAAAAAGATTCTTATATTATTTTTTTAAATGGCTTTTTTGATCATACGCTTCGAGAGAATCTCCCCAAGATTACCGCGGACTTTGCATCCAATAATTTATCAGAACCCGGTTTGAAGAAAATATCAATAACAGAAAGTTTTGAAAAAGCAAAAGGTGATTTTAATTTCAGAAGTAAAGAACTTCTGGATAGACACTTATTAATAAAATATCTGTGAGCCAGGCCTTTCCGAAAAAAACGCCGCTCTGTCTCTGATTCGCTGCCAAATCTCAGAAAGATCTGCATGTATTGCCTGTTCCGGACATTTTTTCATACAATTAAAACAAAAAACACAACCATCACCAAATTCAGGATACGGCGTAAAAGTAACCGCATCCGCCGGGCAAACGTCTGAACATACCAGACATTGATTGCAAAGCTCGGTATCTATGATTCTTTCCGGCATATGCGCTGTGGCAGTTTGAAGACTGATTTTTTCCATCTCTGCATGATTCTCTTTGGTCTGATAGGCCAGGTCAGACAGTTTTATCCCTTTCGGGTTGTCTTCGTAAAGTTTTTGGTTGATATGATTCACAAGTTCCTCAACCATATGATCGTCGTCAGCATCCGGATGCCCTTTCCCCAAAGCATTTTCAAGGGAACACATCAAGGAATGGACCGCCAGGATCTTGGCTGCGCCGAGAATCGTAAACCCCTTGTTTAATAATTTTTTGCCCATTTCATACAAAGAAATCCCACTGCAAGCTCCGCCCCAGGTAACAAAAGGAACAGCGAAAGCGCCGATATTCTCTTTTAATCCGGCGATACATTCCATCACCAACGGAACCGCATGAGAAACATACACCGGAGAGCCGATAAATAGACAGCTGTTGCCTTCTGATGCTTTCATCTGCTGTGAAAGTGTTATGGCGACATCACTGCTGCATTCAGCCAAGTTGAATAAGGACACCTCGGCACCTAATGTCAGAAACCGTTTCTCAATTACCCCTGCAACATACCGGGTGGATCCTGCCGGCGAAAAATATACAATGAAAACTTTTTTCTTTTTTATAATCATTTGGTTATCCTATTATCATNNTCAACGATACAAAGACCGGAGACGTTTTAGAAAAACACCCCGGGGGCTCTATTAAATGAAGGGATAAGGGAGAAAATAAATGCCGCAACCAAAGAACGCCATGGAAATTTTTCAACTGCTCGACCGTTCGAATTGCCAGGAGTGCGGTCAAAAGACATGTCTGGCTTTTGCCGGAGCAGTTTTCAGAGGTCAAAGCAAGCTTGAAGAATGTCCAAAACTGGATCGGGAAACCATCGAACGGTTTTCGGGAGAACCCAAAAAGGAACATACCGTTGAAGAAATTCAAGAAGCATACATGAAAGATTTGAAAGCAAAGATGCCCGATCTTGACCTTGATGAGGCTGCTCAGAGAACAGGAGGCATGGTATCCAACAACAAACTGACACTGAAGGTGCTGGGAAAGGATTTCAGCGTGGATTCAAACGGACATCTTTACACGGATATCCATATCAACATGTGGGTAGCCATTCCGTTTCTTACCTACGTAATTTACAGCAAGGGAATACCGATGTCGGGAAGCTGGGTTTCTTTCAGAGAATTAAAAGACGGCAAGGAAGGATATCCCCTTTTTCAAAGAAGATGTGAAGAACCCATGAAACGTGTTGCCGACACCTATACCGACCTTTTTGACGACATGGTCCATATTTTAGGCGGAAAGCAGGTGGAAAAACAATTCGAATCCGACATATCCGTTGTATTGTACCCTCTGCCGAAGGTTCCGATCATGGTGTGCTACTGGTTCCCGGAAGACGGTCTCGAATCGAGCCTCCATGTTTTTTTCGACAATACAGCAGATAAAAATCTCGGTACCGATACTGTCTTTACACTGGGGGTCGGACTTTCTCAAATGTTTGCAAAGCTTGCCCTTAGGCACGGGGTTTCAGAACATCCTTAAACCCAAGCGAGCGTTTCAAATATTAAAAAAGGATAAAATATCTTTTAATTTTAATGAATTATNNCAACCTCGACAATCGCTCAACTTAGGTTAAATGATATGAAAAAGGAGAAACAATAAATATCAAAAATAATTGCGTATTGCGGCCTTGTATGTTCCAACTGCCCCACGTTTTTGGCAACTCAAAATGACGACGATGTTGCCAGACAAAAAACGGCTGACTTTTATGCCGAAAAGTTTGGAATCAACCTGAAGGCTGAATACATGTATTGTGACGGATGCAAGGTCCGAGAGAGGAAAGCTGATCGGATATTGTCACTCATGTGATATCAGGCATTGCTGCCGTGAAAAAGGTCTGGAAAATTGCGCACATTGCAACGACCAGCCGTGTGAAAAACTAACCCAGTTTCATGAGTTTTCCACCGATGCAAAGGCGAGCTTTGATGCGTTGAAAAGAGAGATCCGATAACACTGGATGAATTGATGCAAGGAGGCACTTATCATGAGTATGGAAATTTTTCAGAAGATAAGGGAAATGGGGAAGCCCTCGATATTCTGGATAAATATTTCTACGGAACCTGGACCTTATAGTGGGTTTTGCGAAAGGTTTATAGTAAATAAAAAAGAAAGAAACCTAACGGAGTGATTATGTTTGAACACATCCTGGACGCCAAAAAAAGACTGCAAGGCCATGTCAATGTGACGCCGGTCATGACGTCACGAACGTTAAACCAACGGGTTGGAGCGAAAATATTTTTAAAGTGTGAAAACCTCCAGAGGATTGGGGCATTCAAGTTTCGTGGCGCATTCAACAGTATCTCTAAACTTTCAAAAGCAGAGAAGGCGCGCGGCGTCATAACGTATTCTTCAGGGAATCATGCCCAAGCCGTGGCTCTGGTCGGCCGGATGCTGAATATTCAAACCACCATCGTCATGCCGAACAATGCCCCTGAAACCAAACGCGCGGCTACTGAGGATTATGGCGCCGTGATTGTTGAGTATGACCCTGAGAATGCATCTCGTAAGGCTGTCGCAGAAAATCTTCAAACAATAAACGGTTTTACCATGATTCCACCGTTTGATCATTTGGATGTCATCGCTGGTCAAGGGACTGCCGCTCTGGAAATGTTTGACCAGGTCGGCCGTCTCGATGCCCTTCTGGTTCCTTGCGGCGGCGGGGGACTGTTGAGCGGTTCGGCCATTGCTGCTAAGCATATTCATCCGGATTGCCGGGTCATCGGTGTTGAACCTGAACTTGCTGATGATGCAACAAAGTCATTTTACACCAAAAGACTTCATCGTGTAAAAAANNATGACAATGATCTTAAACTCATAAAAAACGGAAATGGGTTTGACAATCCAAGAATCAGGAATCGATACATTAATTATTCGAAATAAATAATATTGCTGGAAGATCTGTCACGGTCGTTACAAGAGTGACTAAAGTTAAAAGTGATCTAAAGTGACTAAGGTTGAGGAAGCGCTATCGCGCTGTCATTTTGATATAACTTTTCAGAATACCTTAACTTTAGATCACTTTAGCTCACTTTAGGCACTCTACACTTTTTCTATTCTTATCACCCAGAAGCTTTGTAAACAAAAATCATGTCGGGTGGCCTTTGTTTTCCTTAGCAATAGACGCTATGAGGCCTTTTTTAGAACCCTTATTATCTCGCCGCCAAACGCCTGCTTCTGCCAGTTTTTCATTTCCTCGACGGTCTCAAGGGATTTACTGTCACCGGGGTTTTTTACGGCGATGGCCGTGATCAGCGCATTATTGCAAAGTATCCCGGGATCGATCCCAAGAGCATTTGCTTTCGAAGCTCTCCAGAATTTAAGGGCTTTTATTTTTGCCGGCGCCCCGTTGGGCAACACAGGGGATTTTGGGGAAGGAAAAACCGGAAGTTCACTTTCAGGTATTTCCAAGGCCTTGGCCACCACATTTATCAAATCACTTCCATACATGGAGATCTGCCTGTTGCTCAAAGCTTTTATGTTTTTTAAACGACGCAACGTTACGGGTCTTGCCGTAGCAATCTTCAATATCGACTCGTTCCCGATAATTTTGAAAAACGGCTTGTCTTTTTTTTCAGCAACGCGTTTTCTGAATTGCAGCAAGGCTTCGAGCATGGCAAGACTTCTTGATTTGAGCCGACCCGCACCTTTGAATTTCATAAATAATGGCGACTCATTGGATGACACGGGCCTCACCTTGCTTAAATCTTCGCATTCTTCAAGCACCCATGTCATCCGGTCTATTTTTTTAAGCCTATGAATCAGCATCCTGGCAAGGGGAAGAAGATAGATCACATCTTTTGAAGCATAAACCATCATTTCCTTTGGCAACGGTCTTTTAGACCAGTCTTTTTTCTGGTATTTTTTATCGACATTGACGTTAAAAAACATCTTCAATACCGCCTGCAAACCGGTCTCTTTGATCCCTAAATATCGGCAAGCAAGTTCCGTATCAAAAAGATTGTTTATTCTAATTTTGAAATCCCGGTAAAGACTGCGAACATCATAATCCGCTCCATGAAAAATCTTTTTGATATCGGGGTTGGAAAAAATCGGATTAAGTGGGGCCAGGTTTTTTAACGCCAATGGATCAATCACAACAGAGGTTTTTTCAGTAGCAATTTGAATCAAACAAACCTTTTCTTTATAATGATACATGGAATCTGCTTCCAGATCAACGGCCACGGCGTTTTCTTTTTCAAGGGATCTTGCAATTTCTTCAAGATCAGCTGCCGCATCTATTATCTGAGTTTCGATTTCCATTTAATTTTCCCTTGACCCGCCAAGTTATTTCACCTAATCTTACTTTTTCCTGAACTGTTCGTTTCAAATAGTGACCGGTTTCTCCGGATTAGGTGATCATATTATGGTGAACATAACATTTCCTGACGGTAATATAAAGCGCTTTGAAAACAACCCCTCGGGTTTGGATGTGGCAAAAAGCATTTCAGATGGTTTTGCACGAAACTGCGTGGCCATGGAATTGAACTCGGAGCTTGTCGATTTAAACACAACCATCCCCCATGATTCCAAAGTCAGACTAATCACAACCAAAGATCCCGAAGCGCTGGAAGTGCTTCGGCACAGTGCAGCCCATGTCATGGCCCAGGCTGTTCTTCATCTTTACAAAGATGCCAAACTGACCATCGGGCCATCGGTTGAAGACGGATTTTATTACGACATCGATATGGAACCGGTCTCGAAAGAGGATTTTGATAAAATAGAAGCTGAAATGCAAGAGGCCATCAAGGCCAAGATACCCTTTGAACGACGCATGGTTTCAAAATCCGAGGCTCTGGAATTTTACAAAAACGAGCCGTATAAACTTGAGATGATATCGGAATTGGAGGAAGGCACAATTTCGTTTTACAAACACGGCGATTTTACGGATTTGTGTCGTGGCCCGCATCTTCCCCATACCGGATTCATCAAAGCCGTAAAGCTGATGAAAGTCTCCGGTGCTTACTGGCGTGCCGATCAAACAAAGGCACAGCTACAAAGAATTTACGGAACGGCATTTTTTTCCAAAAAAGAGCTTGATGAATACATATATTTTATTGAAGAAGCCAAAAAAAGAAACCACCGCAAGATCGGCACTGCTCTTGATCTTTTCAGTTTTCACGATGAAGCGCCTGGAATGCCTTTTTTTCATCCAAAGGGAATCAGTATCTGGAACTGTCTTTTCGATTACTGGCGGAAAGAACACAGAATAGCAGGTTATGTGGAAACAAAAACCCCGATCCTGCTCAATCGCAGCCTTTGGGAAAAAAGCGGTCACTGGGACAATTACCGCGAAAATATGTACACCTCCCTTGTTGATGAAGAAGAATACGCCATAAAACCGATGAACTGCCCGGGAGGGATGCTCATATATGGTATGAAACCCCACTCATATAAAGACCTGCCGATTCGGGCCGCAGAAATCGGACTGGTGCACAGACACGAACTTAGCGGAGTGCTGTCCGGCCTGTTCAGGGTCAGGGCTTTTCATCAGGATGATGCGCATATTTTTATGAGACCTGATCAGATCGAAAAAGAAATATTAGGCGTGCTCAGGCTGGTAAAACGGATTTACCGCACATTTGGGCTCGGATTTCATTTAGAGCTTTCCACAAGACCTGAAAAATCAATCGGAACAGATCAACAGTGGGAATTAACAACCAGAGGGCTTAAGGCGGCACTGGATGCGTATGGCCAAGATTATAAGATAAATGAAGGAGACGGTGCATTTTACGGGCCTAAAATAGATGTGCATATCAAAGATGCCCTTGGCAGAACCTGGCAGTGTGGGACCATTCAGCTCGATATGTCCCTGCCTGAACGGTTTGACCTTTCATACATCGACAGCAACAATGAAAAACAACGCCCCCTTATGATCCATCGNNAGATGCCCAACTCAACAACATCCCCTTAATTCTGACCATCGGGGATAAAGAAAAAAAATCCAAAACCCTTTCGGTGAGAACCCTGGACGGCAATGTCAGGTTCGGTGTTTCACATGAAGAATTTCTGGAAAAGGTTCTGCCGCATATCCGCGAAAGGAAAATTGATATCTGTTCTTTCTTTACAATCCTTTAACCACGAGTTTACACTTTTTTTAAAAAACATTATCCATGGAGCGAT
>DNGT01000292.1 GCA_003486165.1 Desulfobacteraceae bacterium | reverse complement strand
GTCATGGAACTTATTTCAGGTAAATGCGATACGGTAATTACCGGTGGCGTTGACATGCTCAACGACATCTTCATGCACATGTGTTTTTCCAAAACCATGGTGCTTTCTCCCACAGGAGATGCCCGACCGTTTTCACGAAATGCCGATGGAACCGTGCTGGGTGAAGGGATCGGGCTTTTTGTTCTCAAACGTCTCGAAGATGCTCAAAAAGACGGTAACCGGATCTATGCGGTCATCAAAGGTGTCGGATCATCCAGCGACGGAAAATCCCAGAGCATCTATGCTCCCAGAGCCCAGGGACAGGCCAAGGCACTTAAGATGGCGTATGATGAAGCTGGAATCGATCCTTTTACCGTGGAACTCATCGAGGCCCACGGCACCGGTACCAGAGTCGGCGATGAAGTTGAATTTCAGGCATTAAAGGGTCTTTTCGGCCAACCGGACAGCAACCACAGAAGGTGTGCGCTCGGCTCCGTGAAATCGATGATCGGACACACCAAGGCAGCGGCCGGTGCCGCAGGTCTGATGAAAGCAGTTCTTGCTGTTTATCACAAAGTGCTCCCACCCACCTTGAAGGTCCATGAACCGGACCCCAAACTGAACATTCACAAAAGCCCCTTTTACCTGAACACCCAATCCCGACCCTGGTTTTCCAAAAAGGAACATCCTCGCCGGGCAGGCGTCAGTGCATTCGGTTTCGGCGGCAGCAATTTTCACGTGGTGATCGAAGAATACCAGAAACAAAAAGAAAAAATCTCCTGGGACGGATCTAAAGAAATCATTGCGTTTTCCGCCTTGAACGAACATCAACTCAAACAGAATGTTCAACGCTTTAAAACCTTNNTTTTCGGCCAAAGATCCATATCGGTTGCTGCTGGTTCTTGAACCATCAAAAGATGTCATCAGTCTTTTGGACCGCGCCGTCCATGCCTTTGAAGATAGCCCTTCACCTAAAGCATGGCAATTTGAAAATATGTTTTACGGTGGCCCTGAACTACCCGGAAAAATGGCATTTATCTTCCCCGGTCAGGGGAGCCAATATGTCGATATGGGCCGTGAGCTGGTCTGCTTTTTCCCGGATGCAATGAATGTTCTTGAGCATGCGAACAAAACATTCGAAAGCACCGGCTGTTTGACCGACCATATTTACCCGCTTTCGGCTCAAAACAAAAAAGACCGGCACTTTCAAGAAGACACGTTGAGAAAAACAGATATTGCCCAACCGGCCATTGGCGCCATCAGCATGGCCATGTTGAAAATTCTTCAACATTTCGGCCTTCAACCCGACGCTGTCTGCGGTCATAGTTTTGGAGAACTCTCGGCCCTTTGTGCCGCCGGCTGGATCGATCTGGAATCATTTATTTCTCTTGCCATCACCCGAGGCCGTTTGATGGCCATGGCTGATGATAACCACCATCAAAACCATGGGAGCATGCTGGCAGTTAAAGCCCCCCTGGACGAACTTGAAGAACTCATCAAAGACACAAAAACCGATGTTGTTCTGGCCAACCGGAACAGTCCCACACAGGGCGTTCTGTCCGGATCGTTGGATGCTATCACAATAGCTGAAGAAAAATGCAGAGAAAAAGGATTTAGAACTCTTCGGCTTCCGGTTTCCGCTGCGTTTCACAGCCCTCTGGTTCAACACGCCCAAAAACCTTTTTCCCAGGCCTTAGAAAATATCAGCATGTTGCCGTCCGATATTCCGGTGTTTTCCAATACCACGGGTTCCTCCTATCCTGCTGATCCTGAAAAAGCCAAGCAATTACTGGGCGACCATCTGTTGTCACCGGTTGATTTTGTCAGCGAGATCAAAAATTTATTCAATTTGGGCGTGCGAACCTTTGTTGAAGTCGGGCCCAAATCGGTTCTGACCGGTCTTGTAACATCGATCCTCGAGGGTCAAAACTTTAAGGCTGTCTCTTTAGACAAGTCTTTTGGAAAACCATCTGGAATCACAGATCTTGCCCAAACCCTCGCTCTTGTTGCATCTCTCGGCCACTTCGTGGACCTGAGCGCCTGGGACCCCCAAGATAAAGAGAAGACAAAACAGCGGATGAGCATATTGCTCTCCGGTGTCAACTATAGGGATCAGAAAGCAGGGGTCGGGGATCAGCGGACAGGGATCAGGGGTCGGAGGTCAGAGGTCGGAGGTCAGTGGTCCGCAACAGAAAATCAGACATCAGAAGACAAAAGACCGGCAATAAAAAATGAAAAAACTGAACAGAACACATCATCGGGGCAACCAATGATCAACCCGAAACATCGGGAAATTCGCTCCAAAAACATAAAAAACAATTCAAGCACTATGAAAACGAAACAACCACAAAACAATATTATGCTGGATGCACTTCAGGTGTTGCAGGACGGTCTGAAATCCATGCAGTCCCTTCAAAAGCAGACCGCCGAAACCCATCAAAAGTTCCTGGAAACCCAAACCCAGGCGACAAAAACCCTTCAGCATATGATGGAAAGCACCCATCGGCTGGTTGAAAGATCCTTGGGGGTTCATTCGGATAGAATCATATCTCACGAACAGGCCGAAAGATTCGAAGAAGAACTCTCGAGCACGGAAAAAATCTCAACGAGTTTCAACCAAATGCACAACGATCTGCAAACGACAAAAGCAGAAAAGGTCCTTCAAACACACTCGGATGAAGCAGTAAAAGCGGATCTTTCCAAAGCGCAATCCAAAGCGGCTGCATTCAGAGCACCGGACCCAAAGCTTTCAGTCAAGGACCCGGCATCTACTGATAAAGACCACAGAAACATTGCAAATCTCCTGTTGGACACGGTCAGTCAGTTGACCGGTTACCCTGTTGAAATGCTGGCGTTGGACATGGATATCGAGGCCGATCTCGGCATCGACTCCATCAAACGGGTGGAGATCCTTTCGACACTGGAAGAAAAAATGCCCGACCTGCCCCCCGTCTCCCCCGATGTCATGGGAACCCTTAAAACATTGGGGCAGATCGTAGCTTACCTTTCCGGAACCTCAACACCCCAAAAATCGGAAAATGACACAATTGTTTCACCCTCTCTTTCTCAAGTGAAACCCGTCCGGGAATCTTTGGAACTTTCATCACAAGAACGTTCTGATTTTTCTCCGGAATACCTGGCAAGCAACATCGGCAGAAAGGTCGTATCCGCTGCTAAAAAACCGTTTGTTAAAAGGGGTGTTTTAGCCCTGCCCAACGGACGGACCGTATATGTCACGGACGATAACGCCGGTCTATCGCAGGCCATTGTCGATCAATTCAAATCACTGAACATCTCCGCCGAAATCTTACCATTAGATATGTGCTTCGAAGGTATCGGAAATAAACCGCGCTTGACAAATATTGGCGGTCTGATCATTGTGGCAAAACACGAGCTGCAGGATGACAGCCTTTTAAAACACGCATTTTCTCTGTCAAAGTCTCTGGGTCCGGATCTTCTTGATTCTGCCGAAAAAGGCGGTGCCCTGTTTGCCACCGTCACCCGCCTTGACGGCGCTTTTGG
>DNGT01000163.1 GCA_003486165.1 Desulfobacteraceae bacterium | reverse complement strand
CATGCCTTGATCTTGAACAAAAAATCTCATTTATGGATGGGCACTAGTTCAAAATTCAGGCCCGAATATGACCCAAAAGCCTTAGATGCAGAAAAAATCCTAAATAATTTGATTGCCTGCTAAAAAAAAGTCTTTACACTCATTTTTTTCATTGAAATTTTTTTATTTATTTAGCATAAGTATCTTCTTATTTCAATATGGTCCGTTTTCAGTTAAAAAGGGCAGCGGAAACATTGTTATTATTCAGCATTATCCATGGAGCGATTTGACTAAAAAAAAACACCCCGATCCCTGAATTAAATATAATTTTTTGAAATTCTTGACAAAAAGATCATATAAAGCTTAATTTATTGTTTTACATGAGGAGGAAGAGGATGTACAGAATACAAGTGGCGGTGTTGTGTTTGGTAATTGTTTTTGTTTTTGGAATGGCGCTAAATGTTGCCGGACAGAATAAAAGCGATACAAAAGAGGCCGTTGAGGATATGGTTGTCCCGATGGGCATTATTGTGATTAAACCCGATCCCTCGGTCGAACCAAAGAGGGCTCCTGTCGAATTCAATCATGCCAAACATTTTACCTATGATTGCCGAACATGCCACCACAAATGGGAAGGTAACACCAAAATCTCCAACTGCACAACATCGAATTGTCACGATCTTTTGAAAGCACCGAAAAAGCCCACAAGATACCTGGCTTATACGAAAGATGGAATAAAATATTACAAATATGCCTATCACAAAAATTGCATCGGGTGTCATAAAGAAATAAAAGTCAAGCAGAAAAACATGGAGATGTTATCTAAGACACCGGAAAAAGAGAAAAAAGTTGTTCCGACCAGTTGTAGCGAGTGTCATCCGAAAGAATAAAAATTGGGTCCTGAGTACCAAGCTTTGGCTTCACCCCGCAGGAGTATGACCAACAACTCATAGCATTTGGTTGGAATGATGGAATATTGGAATAATGGTTCCTTTTCAAAAACCCAATATTCCAGCATTCTCTCCGGGCCGTAGGTTCTACGAGCCGGAGGCCATCATTCCAGGTTTCCAAGGAGTCTGCGCTCCACAAATCCATTAGATATGATCACCATGTACATTTAAAAGATCGTTTTTGGACAAGAGTGATGCATCATCCTTTTTAAAATCGTGTCGGTAAAACAGGATGTCACAAACAAAAAACATAACCTCTTTCATGAGAGAGAACAAGACGCTTTTCATCATTATTTCAGTCGTTCTTTTTTTGATTGAACTCGAGATTTTTGCGATTGCAGCCATGAAGTCCGGCCGAAAATCCTGGTTGCAGGTGATGGATGCCAACGGAAATGTCATACATGAGACAGACGGTAACCATCTCAGCGAGTTCAATAAATACTATTTTGAAAAAACATTCGGTCCCTTTGAACAGTACCAGGTCAAACTTGTAACCAAGGATCTCCCTTTCCCGTTCAGAGCATGGTTTGCATCGGCTGTAGGGATACCTGTTGCAGCCTTTCTTTTGTTTGCTTTTTTTGTGCGTGCATATCAATCCCTTTTTTTAAAAGAAGAAAAAATCCCCTATGAAACGGATGCAACAAAAAGGGAATATGAATACCGATTCGAAAAGATCATCGCTGCAATCAGCAGGTTTAACATTTTTATCATAGGATTTCTTGTTTTCCTTACGGTGTTTTTGTACTGGGTTATTCCCAATTTGATCGTCTATATTGGGCAGACAGGTACCGAAACAATAATTCGATATAAATGGATTTTTTTGGCTGTAGGCATTGTCTTTCTGGGCCTTTTCATATGGATAATTTATTTAAGGTATCTGTTAGCNNTAATTCGCATCGTTATGACACATTTCCACTGATTTTGAAGGTATTTCTATCTAAAATCGTTCCAAAATCTCTTTTGCCTTGACATTTGGTTTTTCCTTTGAGATGAGAATATTTGATTGTTTTTTAGTATAGGGGACATGTTGTTTTTGCGGGTCGATTTCGCTCTAAAGGACCTTTCCCTTTTGCTGGCGTGACGACCTGAAGCTAGGGTCAAAATTGAAAGGATTTAGAAGGAGGTCAGAGTTATGGCAGATGGGATCGTAAAGTGGTTTAGTGACAAAAAGGGATTTGGATTCATAGAGCAGGAAGACGGAACAGACATTTTTGTCCATTATTCGTCCATCACTATGGATGGATTCAAAACCCTTGCCGAAGGCGAAAGAGTAACGTTTGACGTGGAAGAGAGCGATCGGGGACCCGCAGCCAAGAACGTCAGAAAAGCTTAATTATTTCAAAAACCATGGTATTAAAGGCATCTCATTAGAACAAAAATGGGATGCCTTTTTCATTTTTTCTCAAAATTATTGAGGATCTCACTGATTTCTTCCTCTATGAAGGATAGGATAGTTTTGGCTTTTTCAGTTGAAATTGTTTCGATATCAGCTGAAAGTCTCTCAATGTCTTCTTCATCAATCCCGGTGGTCATGTTTACCAAAAAAGAGTCGACTTCGCCATCATCAAGCAAGAATCCGCAGGCGCCGACTGTCCCCAAAAACTCATCTTTCTTAAAAATTGGAACAATGATTTTGACCAGTCCTGCATCACATTCTTCCACCAAACTCTTTTTGGTTTGTTTTGCCTGAGCCGAGAGGTTCATGTGAGCAACTGCACAGATATAGCTCTGCCCTTTATCGGTGGCTTTTATGGCAGGACACAACTTGTTTGCCCAATTTTTATAATCGGTAATTCTGATGCCGTCGATATTAAAAATATTGGCATCAAGGCGGGATCTACGTGTGATTTCCTTTTCGAGTTCCTTCCATTTTTCAAAAGGTAAAAGGTCGGTCAATTCCATGATGAATGAGTTCCCTTCTCAATTATCTATTCTGAAGCCATTTTTCAAGCCTGTAAAGCCCCTCTTCCATCGAAATTTTAGGTTTGTATCCCAAATCTTTTTTTGCCGCGCTGATATCGAACCAGTGGGCTGTTGAAAGTTCATCGGCTAAAAAACGTGTCATCCGGGGTTCACCGCTGATCTTAAACATCTTATAGAAAATTTCCAGAACAGCGCCAATCATCCATGCCGAGTTGCGGGATATCGAATGCTGAACAGGGGCCAGACCGGCTCTTTTTAAAATATTGTTGATCATTTCCCATAAAGGAACGGGGTCGTCCTGGCTGATAAAATAAACCCTGCCGGAAAGGTGATGGTTTTGTTCCAATCTGTCAGCAGCCTGAATATGAGCGTCAGCGGCGTTATCGATGTAAATGGTGTCC
>DNGT01000494.1 GCA_003486165.1 Desulfobacteraceae bacterium | reverse complement strand
GCCTAAAGTTATGGAGTCGCTTCGCTCCGCTGGTTTTATATAATTGACAGAATTCCTTAAATTTAGCTCACTTTAGTTCACTTTAGGCACTCTGAACCACCTTTGGTGGGGCTGAAGAATAATTGCCCGACCCAGGCAGCTATGTTTTTAGAGATGAAGCTAAAATGACCGAACTGACATTTGCACAAATCGACCAGACCGTTCTGGACACCCTGAAACCACCGGATCGCAGCTACTGGGTGACCGTTGGAATCCTCTTTATGGGGGTACTGACCGGTGCAGCCTGCTGGATCTATCAGATCCTGACAGGCATCGGCGTGGCCGGAATGAACAACCCGGTGGCCTGGGGAACCTATTTGATCAATTTTGTTTTCTGGGTGGGAATCGCGCATTCGGGGACCCTGATCTCCGCCATACTGCATCTGCTCAGGGCCGGCTGGCGAAATCCCATTGCCAGAGCCGCCGAAACCATGACGGTTTTCGCGGTCTGTATTGCAGGACTCTTTCCATTCATTCATCTGGGCCGCGTCTGGTTGGTGTTTTACATGTTGCCGGTGCCCAACCAGAGGAATCTTTGGCAAAATTTTCAATCACCGTTAATGTTCGACGTCGTGGCCATCAGCACCTATCTGACCGTGAGTTCGCTGTTCTGGTACACCGGGATGCTGCCGGATCTTGCCGTTATTCGGGATCGGGCAACGGGTCTTCGAAAGAAGATTTTTACCGTCATCTCCCTGGGATGGACCGGCGCGCACGAACAATGGCGCCATTACGCCCGGGGATATCTGTTTTTCGCTGCTTTGGCCACTCCCCTGGTAATTTCCGTGCACAGCGTGGTGTCATGGGATTTCGCTCTGGGCGTTGTGCCCGGCTGGCACACGACGATTTTTGCACCCTATTTTGTGGCCGGCGCCATCCACTCGGGGCTGGCTATGGTGCTTACCCTGATGATCCCCCTTCGCAAGATCTTTCATTATGAAAAAATTATTACCACCGGCGTTCTGGAAAATGTGGCCAAAACCATCATTTTTACCGGCCTGATTGTGGGATTTGCCTATGCCACGGAATTTTTCATTGCCTGGTACAGCCATAACCCCGTGGAAGAGGCTATTTTCAAGTATCGCCCCACCGGTGACTATGCCGTTGGGTTCTGGATCATGGTGGTCTGCAACACCATTATCCCCTTGCTTTTCTTTATCAAACACATCCGGACGTCGATTTTCTGGCTGTTCGGCATTTCCATATGTGTCAACATCGGCATGTGGTACGAGCGTTTTGTCATTATTATCAGCAGCGTGAGCCGCGATTTCATTCCTCATGCCTGGGGGCTCTATTCGCCGACGATTATCGAATTCGGCATCATGCTGGGTGCATTTTGTCTGTTCTTTTTCCTGTTTTTTCTCTTTGTGAAACACATGCCGTCGGTGTCCATGACAGAGATGAAGGAAATCCTCGATCAAGGAGAAGATCATGTCGGTTGAGTATCGGGTCATGGGCCTGTTCACGGACGAAAAACGGGCGGTATCCGCCATTGAGGCCATCAAGGACTCGCCCTGGCAGTTGCGTTGTGTAAACAGTCCCATTCCCAGTCATAAAATATCCGATGCCCTGGAATTGAAAAAGAGCAAGGTCGGTTGGTTTACACTGGCCGGCGGAATCACCGGTTTTTTTTCCGGCTTTCTTCTGGCGGCTTTTACCGCTTCCCAATGGCATCTCATTGTCAGCGGAAAACCGGTTATTGCTCTGGTGCCATTTTTTATCGTAGGCTTTGAGTTTACCATTTTATTTGCGATTTTCGGTAATGTCGTGGGTCTTATCCACCAGATGCAGCTTCCGGAATATAAAGGGCTCGAACAGTACGATCCCCGCTGTTCAGGGCATCATTTCGGTGTCACGGCATCGTGTAAANNTCGCAATACAGAGAATTGATCCAAAAATGGCATCCGGATCGGTGTAAGGCCGACAAAGATAAATGCAAGGAAATGACCGTCCGAATCATTGCCGCTTACAGGCTCATCAATAATTACTGCAAAAACTATGAATTTTCATTTTCAAAAGAAGAGGTCAGCAACTATCTTTCGGCAGAAGAATGGTGGTTTGAACGTTTCGGCCGCAGCCCGTTATGGGGCAGTGAGCAAAAAACTAAATAAATATGTCATCGAGCCCTAACAAAAAAGGTCCTTTTCAAAAAAAACCGGTGTTCCTGATTTGCCTGGCAATGGTGGCCATCGGTTTTGCCGCCTTTGTTTTCGGCCTGACGGGTCGGCATCCTGAAAGGGCCTGGCAGGCGTATCTGATCAATTTTTTGTTATGGTCGGCCATCGCCCAGGGCGGATTGCTGTTTTCCGCGGTGATGCATACCGTAAAAGCCAGGTGGAGCGGCCCTTTGTCCAACCTTGCCGAGTCGTTCACCGCCTTTTTCCCGGTTTCCTTCGGTCTTTTTTTAATTCTCTTTTTAGGCAAAAATCACATTTTTCCCTGGCTGCATCAGGATCTTCACGGCAAAGAGATTTGGTTGAACGTGCCGTTTCTGTTTACCAGAGATGTTGTGGGGCTCCTTGTTCTGTATGGATTGGGATTTGCCTATCTCTATCATGCCTTGTGGCTGAAGCTGGATCGATCCGTGTCCCACGGCCGAATTCGGAAATACCTGTATAGCAGGTGGGATCGAAGCATTTCCGATGAGGAGCGCTGTCGGGATCGAATGACGATTTTCGGAATTCTTTATATGCTCGCATTTGCACTGATCCTGTCTTTGATCGGATACGATCTGGTGATGAGCATGGATCCTCACTGGTATTCCACATTGTTCGGCGCCTATACGTTTGTCAAGGCATTTTATATCGGTCTGGGCGGTCTTATTATCCTGGCCTCCATACTGCATCTCAATCCCGCAATTGATTTTAGGCTGAATTCGTCGAATTTCCATGATATCGGCAAACTCTTTTTTGCCTTTTGTTTGGTTTGGGGGGACTTTTTCTA
>DNGT01000384.1 GCA_003486165.1 Desulfobacteraceae bacterium | reverse complement strand
ATCCTTTCCGGCGGTGAAACCACGGTAACTATTTCAGGCAATGGTCTCGGAGGACGGAATCAGGAGTTTGCGCTATCTGCAGCAATAGATATTTCCGGCAAAAAAAATATCGTTATGCTAAGCGGCGGTACTGATGGTAACGATGGCCCTACGGATGCAGCCGGAGCTTTTTCGGATACCTTTACCCTGAAACGCGCAGAAAAATTGGGATTGGATCCGTATCGTTTTCTGGCAAACAATGATTCATATCATTTTTTTCAAAAACTTGGAGACTTATTCATAACCGGCCCAACCAATACCAATGTCATGGATCTGAGGATTGTACTCGTCACTTAATTCTGTTTTTTCTTTACGATCCTTTCACCAAGAGGTTTATCCGTTTTTGGCGTGATTAACCGGTTTTAAATAAAGCATTACCTATGTAGCGATTTATCAAATAAAAATACACCGACCCTTGAATTATTTTTCCTAATCGACTATGGCTCCTTGCCCAAGACCTCACTGATTTTGCGAGACAGCTGTATCACATTAAATGGTTTCTGTATAAAACCATTACAGCCGCGATCTATTATTTCAGACGCTTGTCCATTTATGCTGTAACCACTGGAAAGAAGTACTCTGATTTCAGGGTCTATATTTTTGAGCCTGTCATAAGTCTCGCCGCCCCCCATACCCGGCATTATCATGTCTAAAATAACCATAACAATACGGCTTCTGTTTTTCTGATAGACGTCAATCGCCTCTTTGCCGCTTCTTGCCAAAAGGGGTATATAACCCAGACTTGCCAAGATCTGGCCGCCAATATCGATAATCATGTCTTCGTCATCCACAAGAAGGATTGTGCCAGTGCCCCTCAATGTTTTTTGATCGATCAGGATGTCTTTTTTAACTTCTTTTGTAGTCGCCGGCAAAAAAATATTAAAGGTACTTCCTTTATCGATCAAGCTGTAGACGGTAATAATACCGCCATGATTCTTAACGATGCCGTATGCAGAAGCTAAGCCCAATCCCGTACCTCTACCGATATCTTTGGTCGTAAAAAATGGATCGAATATCCTTTTTTTTATATTATCATTCATACCTGTTCCGGTGTCTGTAACAGATATTTTCACATAATCGCCACCTTTAAGAGAAAAATATCGGGTATAACTATCATCAAGTATTACATTTTCTGTCTTAAGATATAGCTCTCCTCCTTCAGGCATTGCCTGACTGGCGTTCACATAGAGATTTAACAGCACCTGCTCAATTTGGCTTTTATCGGCTTCTACATTCCAAAGATCTTTTTGATAGTTACTATGAATTTTAATTTCTTTTTTCGTTCTGCTAAACATTTCCGAACTTTTTTCCATCACATCATTAATATCGATGGGTTTGACTTCATATTTACCGCCTTTTGCTAGCCCTAAAAGCTGCTTTGTGAGATCTGCTCCACTCTGAACATACTTTTCAATGTTTTTTAANNATGGCTTCCATTTTCTGAGCCTGATGGATTTGTGCCTCCAGCTTTTTCTGCTCACGAATATCTCGTAAATTAACGACACAACCTGCGGGTTGGTCTTCACTATCATAGAATATGGCGCTGCTAATACTAACGGGAATAATATCACCTGATTTCGTGTTTTGGTGAGTTTGTATGGCCAATACATCCTCTCCAGCAAAAAGTTTCTTTATCATTTCATGAGTTTGGGAACGATCTTGGTTGGGGATGAACATATCCATTCTTTTACCCAAACACTCCTCTAAGGTCCACCCAAAAACATTGGCAAATGTGGGATTCAGATAAGTCACCTTCCCCGCTTTATCATAAACGATAACCGAATCAGGGTTAGCTTCTAAAACTGTCCGATATTTATTTTCACTCTCTCGAAGAGCTTCTTCGGTCTGTTTGCGGATTAAAATTTCTTGCTGTGCATTTTCGTACAACCGAGCATTTTCGATTGCGATGGCCGCAGATCCGGCCAGAGACTCCAGCAGCGCCAAGTGTTTTTTGTTGAAGCGTTTGGTTTGACTATCCACAACCTGGATAACGCCGATCACATCTCCCTTGACGCGCAATGGAACAGAAAGGATGGAACGCATATCCCGTCCTATCAATAGGTCAAACTCTTTATAGTGTCTCTTGTCATCTGAGGTTTCCGGGGCTATTAAACTTTTACCATGTCTTGCCACCCATCCGGCAAGGCCTTCTCCAGTTGTCAATCGCCAACCGAGCAACGTTTCTCCATAAATTCCGGCGGCTTGTTGGCAAACGAGTTCCTCGGTTCCTTCCTCAATAAGCCATATAGAGGAGCCCATGACATCCATCAATCGCCGGACTTCTTCTAAAACAGTAACAAACACCTGATCCAGCTTGAGACTGGAATTAAACATCTGAGTTGCTTTATGGTGCAAGTTCAACTCACCATCCCGCAATTTTAATGCCGTCTTGGCAGTGTGCTGGGCTGTTACATCATTTATAATAACAATGCTATTATCGTTTTTCTTGCCGGAAGATAAAAATTTTGCGCTAACCATATGTTCATTCAATCTCAGAGGGTATTCTTCGGTCGTGGCTTCCTGCTTATCCTTTGCTGTTTTCATAAGTTCAATCACCCTTGGACGGTCATCGACCGCAAACATCTGGGTGAAATCTGATCCTATTAAGCTTTTTTCAGATACATTACAAAAGGAAAGCGTCGCCGAATTAACATAAATGACTCTTGCTTGAAAATTGACGATTAAAATTCCTTCCGAAATCTTTTCTAATATAAAATCGAATAGTTTTTTATCAGCCGAAAATTCATTATATTTTTCTCTCATATCGCTTATACCCTCTAAACACATTTATCTTTGTATATTTACAATATCTTTAACTTGAGTAGCGACATTCCATTAACTATAAAATAATATTGTCTATTAAATCAAGGCCCAAATAATAATTTAAACCTTTTGATATTAATGACAATAATTTTACAATTGCTTGATCAAGCTTTAGAAAATTATATGGTCGAGGTTGGCGTTTTCTTTTAGGAAAATGCTTGAATAAAGTATTTTTGAATAATAGTATAAAAATAATGAGTTCAACATGTAAAACTCATTTATTCCATTACCCCGTTCTGACGTCAGAAACATATTGCCATTAATAAACTTCTTATTTCATAAAGTTATGGATTTTCCGAAACGTTAAATTATGCGTGCAGTAATACAAAGGGTTAAGTCAAGTTCTGTTACCTTAGGGGATGAATTGATTGATAACATCGGCAAAGGACTTTTAGTGCTTTTAGGGGTTGCAACATCGGATAAAATCGATGATGCCATATATCTAGCTGACAAGATTGTTAACTTAAGAATTTTTGAAGATAGAGACCACAAGTTGAACCGCTCTTTAATTGATATGGGTGGTGAAATGCTGGTCGTCTCACAGTTCACCTTGCTTGGAGATTGTAAAAAAGGACGACGCCCATCATTTGTAAAAGCTGCACCTTCTGAACTGGCCAATGAACTGTACCAGCAATTTGTTGAATGCGTCCGTCAGAAAGGTGTTACTGTAAAAACAGGTCGATTTCAGACTATGATGGAAGTATCTTTAATCAACGATGGACCGGTGACGCTTATCGTGGAAAGCAAATAGTCAATACACTCAGATTCAAACGATTCGGACCATGCAGGTTTTATAAATGCTAAAATTAGGTTTTCAATTCATCTCCTGCCTTCTTCTTTTTCTTCTACCTTTTGTTAAAACAACAAATCTTTATTGCGGGAAATTGGATGATTTAGGACATCTTATCGGAAACCGGGACGCCGTCCTGGTCGCCGATCCAAACGGTCATATTGTTTTTTCAAAAAATGNNCTATTGCCCTTTATACTACCCAGGGTCAAGAATTCTCAAATGGATCACGGGAGAATTGTTCTTTCCAGCCAAAGAAATGAGATCACGCATTATGCCGGACATCTTTTTTTATATTTCTTAAAAAAAGAAGGGGCTCGATTTAACGGGGGGATAAGGTTGGGAAAAATTCAAAAA
>DNGT01000365.1 GCA_003486165.1 Desulfobacteraceae bacterium | reverse complement strand
GGTCCATCGCCGTTGGAACCGCGCCATACAGCACCCTGGCGCCGGGGTTAAATACTTGAGCAATTGATACGCCTGCCAAGGCCTCCGCATGCAACTGGGCCAGGCTGCCTGCAAGGGTCGCCGGGGAAGTGGCGCCAGCAATAGGCGCCGGCGCACAGGTGGCCGGAATGCCTTTTAAAGCACAGAAATCTAATATTTTAAGTGTATTGTCATCGAACGTCAGAGGGCTTATGGGATTGGTGATCACCGAAACAAAGGGGCGTTCTCTCAACCGGTCTTCCCCGCCTGCCATGAAACTGGCCANNCCGGTGCCCATATCCAGAATTTGAAATACACGACCGCCGTTTCCAAAATAAACATTGCCCGATCCAAGGTGCAAATCATTTTTACCATCTCGGGAATAAAGGGTGAATTGCTGCGGGGCCTTTGCAATCATTTTGTCAAGCCACCTTCCGGAAAAACAGGCCCGATTTTCCTTGACATCGACCCTGGCTCCGCNNTTACAGAGCCTTTAAAAGGTCGTCGATCTCTTTTAATACGCCGTCATCTTTGGGCGTTACCTGATGTTCGGAAAGAATCCGCTTGGCCTCCTCATTACTGCGTGTGTAAAGATCCTTTGACCCATCGGCTTCCCAGCTATCGTAGCGGCTGCGGTCCAGAAGTTTGGGAAGAAAAAGCGCCTGCTCAAAGTTCTCAAATGTGTGGTCGTCCATTAAGAAGAATGCCTGGGGACCTGCATTTTTAACTCTTTCCAGAGCATCAAGAGCCAGAGTGGTTTCGTTTACCGGAATGCCCTTGATGAAAAAACGCGCCATGGCAACCAATTCATTGGCAATGGTGACCATTTCAAGAGAGGATGTGCTGCCATACTCGAGGTATCCGTTATCATGAATTAGATTGCAACGGGAGAGCATTGCAGTAATAATCGAAAACATGGCTTCGGCGCCGGCCTGGGCATCCACTACTTTGGAATCCGATGCCCCTGCAAAAGACCAAATGGGAAGACCGTATATTTCGTCACGCATATCCGCTAATGCCCCCTGAGTCAGGCTCCATTCAGGGCAACCGTAGGATACGACGGCGGACTTCATGTCAAGCGCACTGACGTTGGGGCCAAAAAGAAAAGGCGCCCCTTTGGCGACAAGCTGATGCACAATCAGTCCTACCAGGTTTTCAGCAATCCCCATGGCCATCGCCCCGGCCAGGGTTACCGGCGCACCGCCGCCGGCATTTGAACCGGACGGGAGGCAAATGGGGATCCCTTTGCGGGCGCAAAAAATAAGTCTGTCCATAACATGGGCAGGAAATCGTAAAGGACTTATGGCTTCCGAATAATTTAACAGAAAAGGTTTTTGGCGCAGTTGGTCTTCACCGCCGGCCACCAAACAGGCAATATCATATATTTTGGCGATGTCCTCGCTGCGATCGGCAATAAATACAATCGGCTTGTTGGTATTTTTAACCATTTCAGCAAACGCGTAAACATAAATATAATCGACCTTGGAAACATCCTCAGGATTTCCCATAGACATGGCAAAGGAAATGTTTTCAAGACCATCAACCAGTTTAGCAAAATTAGCGGTGTCTGCAAGGATGCACCTCCGCCGTTCTCCTGTTTCCAGATCCAGAGTAAACGTCGTATCCGAACCTGTGCCGTAAAACGGATTTTCATCCACCATGGGCATGGTCTTATTGCCAAGCTGATCGTAAAGTGCGATCTGGCGCGGTGCAGATCGGATTGCTTCTTCGGCCAGATAAGCGGGCAGCCGTATCCAGTCTTTGTCAAATACCCTGCCGCCTGCGCCAGCCAGCATGTCAAGGCTTTCGTTGTGTTCCATCTTTATACCGGTCTTTTCAAGGATTTCCAGGGCCGCTGTGTGAATTGCCAAGGCCTGCCGGTGGTTTAGAACTTTTAGCCGTGGTTGAAATGTGGGAATGGATCCGGATTCCATTGTATCTCCTTTTTAGGTGAAATCTCTCAAGTTTTATTGAGAAGCTTTTGAGCTTCAAGTACCGCCGATCCTGCATCCGGAGCGTAAGAATCCGCCCCGATGTCTTGGGCATACTTTCTTGTAACCGGCGCGCCGCCGATGATGACTTTCACGGTGTCTCTCAGACCGGAATCAGCCAATGCCTTGATCGTCAAGGACATGGAGGGCATTGTAGTGGAGAGTAACGCCGACATTCCCAGAACATCGGCTTTGGCCTCTTTGATTTTATCAACAAACACTTCCGGCGCAACATCTACCCCAAGATCGATAATACTGAAACCGGCGCCTTCCAGCATCATGCCCACAAGATTTTTACCGATGTCGTGCAAATCGCCTTTGACCGTTCCCAAAACTATTTTGCCTTTGGTTGTCATGGCGTTTTCCTGAAAATGCGGTTTTAACACCTCGACACATTCCTGCATGGTTTTGGCGGACCGTAACATTTGGGGAACAAAAATGGCACCTTTTGAAAATTTGCCGCCCACAACGTTCATGGCCTCAATAAGACCCTGATCAAGAATGTCCTGGGCATTCTGGCCGGCATCAACAGCTTTAAGGGTTTCCTCCGTTGCTGTTTTGATATCTCCTTTGATAACCGCATCCAATAGTGTTTGGTAGCTCATCGGTTTCCCCCTTTTTNNTTATTAATTATGCCATTTTGATAGGCATCGATAAAATCACCGCAGTATTCATCTTTGCCAAGGATCATCCGGGCAGACAACAGGTTTTCCATGAGACGTTTGTCGGTTGGATCTAAAATCGCAGCACTGAGTCCCTGAAGCATGCACAACGTTAAAAAAGTTCGGTTGATCAAACGGCGCGCCGGTAGTCCAAAAGAAATATTTGAAAGGCCGCAGATGGTGTTGATTCCGGGGAAATCGTTCATTATCACTTTGATGGCGCCAAGGACGGCGTTTCCCATTAGCGTGTCAACGGAAACCGGCTGCACCAAGGGATCGACATAAATATTTCCGAGAGCTACACCCTCGGCTGTCAATCTGCTGATCAATTCGGCAGCGGCTTGAACCCTTTCTTCAACGGTAACCGGCATGGCTGTTTCTGCCATGCACAGAGCAACGATACGACAGGGCTGGGCGGTTACAATAGGCAGCATTTCATCAAAACGTTCTTTTTCCAGCGAAATCGAATTGATCATCGGCTCGCCCCGGTGGTGTTTGATGGCTTCCGACAACGCCTTGGGACTGGGGCTGTCCAGACACAGGGGAAGATCAACGGCATCTTGAACGGTTTCTACCAGCCAGCATAGATATTCGGTTTCCCGATCAACAAAAGTTCCGGCATTTACATCAATAAAATGAGCTCCGGCATCGGCCTGCCTTTTTGCGACTTGAACGATAAATTCACCATTTTGCTGTTCAACCGCTTCAGCAATGCGCTTTCGACTGGTGTTAATATTTTCACCCACGATAAGCATGCTCAACCCCTTTTCCACCTCAAAATGATTCATGTCAACATGTTAACTTGCACATAATCCGGGTTTACCAAACTAAAGGTTTATATATCCACCCCTTGTCTCCATCTGCATGCTGAACATATATCCAGCTCCCTTTTTCTTTTATAACTTTAAACGCAACGCCTCTTTCAGTCTTAAATACGATACTATATTTAGTGCCGGGAGCCGAACGTATATTGCAATTTTCTTTAGTGGTAATAACCGATGGAATTTTTTGAACAAGAGTATTTTTTATCCATCCCTTATCCCCTTCAAAATCAGCAAACCGAATCCAGGAACCAACTTTCTTAATAACTCTTATTGGATAATATTTATTGACCTGCCAAAGGGTATCATAGTTCGTTCCAGGTCCTGAACGAATATTCGCAATTGAAACTGAAACTGCAAGACGTTCTCCGGCATAAGCAGCATTCGAAAAATTTACAATAAAAAATAACACAATAACTGAAACAAAAAAAAACGATATTTTCCCAAAGGATTTCTCTTTTCCGGAGTATTCATAATCTTTTCCCCAATCATTTTTTTATTTGCGTCAATGCTGTTTTATGAATTTTTCATCGTGTCACGGAAAATAAGCTTTTGTCCCAAAAACCAATGAGCGATAGGCTTGCCGGATGTGTCCCAAAATAACATCCCTCTGGAGAAATATTTTCGAAAATATCAAAAATATCCTGGAAGAGGATTTTTTTTTTGTGCTTATATATCTTGTCGGTGTTTTTCAGTTTTTCTGCTTGATGTAATTTTTGCTCCACCTTTGACAACTTTTCAGAAGTTTCTTGGTCGAGTTCGATATCACGCAAAAAATTCATGCAGTCGTCAATCAAGTCGTCAATGTTAAGTGTTGTATTCTGACTAATTGTATAGAGTTTGTATTCACTTCCCAATTTCATTTTGTTTTATTCTTTAACTTTCCAGCTTTTTTTATATGCGCTTATTTTCGGCAAAAACTTATGTCTCATATCTTTCGAAACAATCATCGCCATCTCTTCAGATATGAAAGTAAAATAAGAAGAAAGCGATGAGTTTTTTATAATAGATACATTTTTAGGAAGAAATGAAGTTAGGGTTAGCAGCAAAACAGAAACAATCAATACGCCTTTGATAATACCGATTCCTGCCCCGAATGCCCGATCAACATGACTCAAAAGATCTATTTTAATATGGGATTTGACAATCCTCCCCAAAATGCTGATCACGACCAAGAATCCCATAAAAATACTGAGAAAACTCCATATCTTTATTTTCGAAGGATCTGGCATCCAGTTTGATAAGGATTTAGCAACTTCGATGTAATGTGTTGACGCCCCATAGAAACCAGCCAACACACCGGTTACTGAAAACAATTCGCCGATAAGGCCTGTAAAAATACCACTGATCAGACAAAGACATAGAATTGATATAATTGATAAATCAAAAGAGTTCATAATTTTGCATTTCTTTTTAAATGTTTGTTGAGTACCGAACTTTATAATCGAATCCACTGACCGACGGTGTCTATTGCTCGACCATTCCCGAAATGCTTGGTAAAAATTTGAAAGTAATATAGCTCTTCTTTACTCCTGATAAAGGGATACTCGGCCTGAACAGTTTTTAACGCCTCATCGCTGAGATTATCATTAAAATATGAAGGGAGGATGTCGGCAGAGCCGGAACCTTGAGAAAATTCTTGTTTCACCCGCCAAGTGATGGCTTCCGGCAGATATTGCTCGAAGGCTTTTCGGAAAATCCATTTTTCGATTTTCTGATCGCCGTCCGGTTTTTGTTTATATTCTGAAGGAACAGCCAAAACATAACGGAAGAGCTCTCCGGATATGAGAGGTGCAACAACCCTCACTGAATTACAATGGTTCATTCTATCAAGCCTCAGAGAAGCGTTATTGTGTAAAAAGCCGATGCATTCCATTTGTTTGGCAAACAACTCTTCAGTCGGAAACTCTTTTAAATAGATATAGCCGCAGAAAATTTCGTCACCACCTTCTCCGGAAAGCAGAACCTCGATGCCTTGATCACTGGCATATTTAGAGATAAGATAGTTGGAGACCGAACTTCGAACAAGAGAAGGATCAAAGGATTCTAGATAATAGATGACCTTGGGCAAAACTTCCAGAATTTCATTGAGATCTACGATAAGTTCATGGTGATCTGAGTTGATATGTTCGGCCAGTATTCGAGCGCTTTTTATGTCTTCACTTTCTCCCACCCCTAACGCGAAAGTTTTCAATCTAGCATTGGCGCCAATTTTTTCTTTAAACAAATCAACTGCCAAAGTGTTGATAACGCTACTGTCCATGCCGCCACTAAGCAAACCGGCCGTTGGTATGGAAAAGTCCACCCGCAACCGTAAGCTTTTTTGGATAATGCTACGTATATCTTCCATCATTTGTTCGAGATCGGTATGTAACACTTCCGGCGGATTCTTGGGCAGTTCTCCAAATTTGACCAGCGTACCCGTGCTGTCCATGTAATGGCCCGGCGGAAATTCATATATATCATCAGTGATTTCTGTCAGACTTTTAAGTTCGGAAGACAGGTAAAGCGTTCCGTTCTTTCTTCCATAAAAAAGCGTTTTGATCCCTAAAAGATCTCTGGCCGCAAATAGGTCTTTTCCATCGGAAATCACAAATGAAAAAATGGCGTCATCTAAATATTCAAACATATGAGTTCCGTATTGCCTGTAAAGTTCTAGCAGAAGACGCTCCTCTCTAAAAGGACCATTTGCTTCTCCCATGGTTTCCGCTCGTTCCTCCCAATTTCCCATTTGACCGTCGTAACAGATTTTGAACTCCGGAAACCGTGGATTAAATGCCGGAACGCAAATTTCCGTTTTGTCTAAAACAGAACTTGGTATTTCAGGGATATCGCCTTTAAGATAATTCTGTGCCATTAAGATCTGCTGGCCTTCGAATTTTCCTGACAAATACGGACCGCGATGTTTTATTAAACGAAACATCGATTCAATTTCCAGGCGGTCTTTTTTATTATAGACCACAGCAAAACCGCTCATTCAACTTTTTCCTTTCTTCCAATCATGTGTATTTGGTCGACGACCATCATGCTCTATCAAAGGAGTAATTTGCTTTTGTCCGGCGCCGGACAAAAG
>DNGT01000063.1 GCA_003486165.1 Desulfobacteraceae bacterium | reverse complement strand
ACCCAAAACCGCACAGTTGGTGGTGATCAGCGGTAAAAAGATGCCCAATCCTGCGTACAGTGCTGGGATGCTCTTTTTTAAAAACATCTCTACAAATTGGACCAGGGCCGCAATCACCAGGATAAACGCAATGGTTCTCATATATACCAAGTTATAGGGTACCAGAAAGAATGCGTAAATAAGCCAGGTGATAACACCGGCCAACACCAGAACAAAGACAACCGCCATGGCCATGCCGACGGCTGTTTCCATTTTTTTGGATGTGCCGAGAAACGGACAGTTACCCAAAAACTGGGCCAGTAAAATGTTATTTACAAAGATACCACCGATAATAATTTCCATGTAGCCCATTGATTGACTCCTATTTGCTTCCCACAAGATTCATAAGACAGAGCATCAACCCGAGACAGACAAAGGCTCCGGGTGCCTGAACCATGAACGTAAAAGGCTCGAAAGACGGTCCAAATACGGCGGTGCCAAAAAACTTACCGGTTCCCAGGATTTCTCGTATGGCACCGAGTGCAGCAAGTGAGAGGGTGAAGCCGATGCCGATACCCAGGCCGTCGGCGATTGAAAACACAATACTATTTTTAGAGGCGTATGCCTCTGCCCGGCCCAAAACAATACAGTTCACCACGATCAAAGGGATAAATACGCCCAACTTGAGAAACAGGGGATAGGTAAAGGCCTGCATCAAAAGTTCAACCACGACGACAAAGGTTGCGATGATGATAATGAAACAGGCGATTCGAACTTTGGCCGGAATGATGTTTCTCAGCGACGCAACCAGGATGTTCGAACATACCAGAACGAATGTCGTGGCAAGGCCCATTCCGATGCCGTTTTCCATGGTCGTGGTGACACCCAGAACCGGACACAAACCCAGCACCAGTCGAAACGGCGCTATTTCTTCCCACAGACCTTTGGTTAATTCCTGTGTGAGTGTTTTCGCCATTATGATCTCCCTATTTGTTAAATTCTTTTAACTTTTCTTCAAGCTGAGGCTTCAGATTTATATAAATCATACCTGCGTCAGATGCCGCCGAACAGACAGCTCGAGATGTAATGGTCGCACCGCTCATGGCGTTGACCTTTCCGCCGTCATTGGTGACTTTAAACGTCTCTTTGATGGGCATGCCTTTAAATTGGGACACAAAACCGGGATCATCTTTTGCCCTGGCACCCAGTCCCGGAGTTTCGCTGTGTGTGGTTACCCCGACGCCTAAAATTGTGTCGTCTTTTACATTGACGGCGACCATGAGGCCGACGTCACCGCCGTATCCTTTTCCGAAACTTTCAAGAACCACCGTATCGGCTTTGTCGCCGAATTTGCCGACGAAAAATTTTCGTTCCATTTTGCCGTCTTTAATGGCAAACCGATCGGCAATGGGATCATTTGTTACGCCCTCGAGGATCGTTTTAATGGCAGGTCCTTTGACAAATTTTAGTTGCTGCACCTCGATCCGGGCTGCGGTGGCATTTTTTAGGCCGGAAAGCAACCCGCCTGAAATGGTGCTCAATACCGTCAAAACAACCACCATTGTTATCATTTCTCGCATCTTACACAACCTTTCCCAAAGCTTTTGGTCTGATTTTGTCACAAAGTGGATTGATAAGATTCATAAGCAGAATCGCAAAAACCACACCATCAACATAGGATCCGATATTCCTTATTAATACGGTCAGCAACCCTGCTCCGGCACCGTAAATGAGCATGGGGATAAAGTTGACCGGTGAAGATGAATCTTCGGTTGCCAGAAAAAAAGCGCCGATAAGCGTATATCCGGTTAAAAGATGGAAAACAGGACTTGCGTAATGGGAAGGATCGAACATGTTAAAAAACAGGGCAGTGACACCGACACCGGCCAAAAAAGAAACTGAAATTTCCCAGCGGATAAATCCCCTGATAATCAGATAAATTCCGCCAATAATGAGGCCGATTCCGAAAGTTGCACCAATGCCGCCCGACTGCTGTCCCAAAAGAAGATCCATCGCGCTAAAGGCTTCAATACCCGACTTCCCCAGATGTTTGGCGGCGGCCAGGGGATAGACCATGGCAAATCCGAAATCGTAGTTCACCAAAACTTCATTAAAATCAAAATAATCTTTCCAGGCCACCATCAGGATGGCAAATCCTATAAGAACAGGATTGAAGGGATTGCCGCCAATTCCGCCATAAATATGCTTTCCGATAAGCACTGCAACCAAAGTGCCGGTTATGACCAGCCACCACGGAGATGTTGCCGGCAAAAGCATGGCAAATAAAAGTCCGATAAGGGCTGCATTNNGCGTGTGAAACGATGAGTTTTTTGTGATTAAGCATTCGTTGCCTCCGCTGTAGTGATCCGGCCAAGTTCATATTTTGCCAGCTTTATATAGTGAAAAACCGGCATTTTTGATACACAGACAAAACTGCAAAGACCGCACTCTATACAAGAATACAGGTCATACTGGTGAGCGGCCTCCTCATATTGTCCGGCTTCAAGAAATCGGACAAGCATATTAATTGGAATGTTCGCCGGACAAATCCTGATACATTCGCCACAATTGATACAGGGATAGTCAGAAACCATGGGGATGTTGTCTCTATCCTGAACCATAATGGCATCCGTATCCGGTAAAATTGGGAAGTCATCGGAGTAGACCGCTGTACCGGTCATGGGTCCACCTATAATTAAACGGTCTTTTTCATTTAATGTTACACCAAAAGCGTTTAAGATGTCACGAATTGGTGTTCCGATTCGGGCTGATATGGGGGTGGAACTTCCATCTTTGTTAATAAAATTAAAGCGCTTATAAACCGGAATTTGTCCCTTGCTAAATGCTATGCCGAGAGATGCAACCGCTTCCGCGCTGATAAAGGCCACTCCGAGGTCTTCACAACTTTTTCCGGCAGGGACCACCTGACCCAGGAGGTCCCGCATGATCAAATGCGGAAGTGAAGCGGGGTATACAGGATCAACGACCCTGACTTCTGCTCCGGTAAGCCCGGCATCCTGCATAAGATGATCGGATGAGACGATGATGATGTTGTTGATCCCCGTGATTTGCTTTAAAATTTGAACACCGTGTTTGATTGCTTTGCCGTCAACCAGCAGCGTGTGTTGATTGGTCGTAATGAATAGGTCGCGGTCAACACCGGAAATAACGATGGTCTCAATGGGCGGTGATGTGTCAGTGGACNNCCGGGGTTTTAACATCCAGGGCTTCATATTTTAGCAGTGGCTTTGTCAAACCGATAAAAGATCTTTTTATCATCGTTTAACCTTTTTGTATTTTTTTGTTAAAATGATTGGCACCAAAAAAACTTCGCCTGTAAAAGAAATCGGGGCTTACATAACATGACACCAGTTGCACCTCTCTTTTTCCGGGCCGGCTTCTACTTCCTGATGACAGCTTTCACATTGCGAATGGAAAGCATCAGATTTTTTGGTCATTTCCGATTCTTCGAGATCTTCAGCTTCGTGACAATCAAGACAGGATTCAGGCCATTTTTGATCTTTTTCCAAGGTTTGATGACAGATGCCGCAAGATACATTCGCTGTTTGACCTTCTTCGGGTTCTTCCGGGTGATGATGACATTCCGCACAGGCGAGGCCATATCCTGAATCCGCAGAATGGGTTTTGTGGTCGAATAACACTTTTCCCGCAACCGTTTTGTACATTAACCTTATCGGTTCATCCGGTGTTTTGGCGGGAAAGGCTGAATAGCTTATAACACCCACAAAGAGCAAAACAATAATAAGGATATAAGCAATCTGCATTTCTCTTTTTGGAGTCATCTCAACACAATCCTTTCGACGTCTTATATGGTGCTCATAAAAAACCAAAGGAACGCCTAACACAATGCAAAAAAGCTTTCAAGTCCTTTTTTGTATTAAATTTGGGAAAATTGGGCCTACCGATTAACATTAGATGAGTTGTTCAGGTGTCGTAACGTTTGTTTTAAGCAACATCAATAAAGATAGGCAGACCGGGGAAAATTTTTAAGGCAAAATCATTTCAAATTCTTTGAACAATTTTAGGGTGCAAAACTTGAGTTGTAATTTTTAATTATCTTAATTATGGTATCCTATGCAAAGCAATTTTCATCAGATTATGCCGCCATGGAATTCCATAGCTTCATGGCAGGAGGCAAACCG
>DNGT01000414.1 GCA_003486165.1 Desulfobacteraceae bacterium | reverse complement strand
CCAAGGACATCTGTGAACCAAAACTGAATAAAGCTGACATCCTTTTCTCTAACGATCTTCAATACGTCTTCTTTGGTCTTACAGACTTCATGGGCCATCGGGATACCTCCTTATGTGGCATGTTCTTCAGTATTATTGACGGTTTAAAAAACTTATTTTGCCTTTTGATGCAAATGGCTATTGGCCATATTCAGATGTAAAACTTGACTTTTAAGCTAATCCTCAGAAACTGGAACCCATTGTCTCGTCCTCTTTAGTTCACTTCGACGTCGTTTTGCCGCCAGTATGCGTTCTTTTGAAGCTCTGGTTGGTTTTGGCTTTATATGTGCTTTAGGCGGTTCAGATGCTTTTTGGACGAATTTAATCAGACGATCCATGGCATCCTGTCGGTTGCGTTCCTGTTTTCGAAACCGCCTGGCCTGGATAATGAGAATCCCGTCTTTGGTCATTTTATCACCTGCAAGACGAATCAAACGGTCGCGAACCTCGTCAGAAAGCGACGGAGAGTTTTTTACATCAAAACGAAGCTGAACAGCCGTAGCTACTTTATTGACATTCTGTCCTCCAGGTCCGGACGATCTGATAAAGTTCAGTTTGATCTCATTTTCATTAATTGCAATTGTTGGGGTGATGTGTATCATACCGGCAGCTTACATCAAATCCGTTTTTTCCTCAAGAACAAGAATTCAGAGTGCTAAAAAGATTAAAATGACGAGGTCACTCCAACCGTATCGTTACACGGGGAAGCAAATCCCGTGAATACGTGCCAGATTTTTCACTTCAATGCTTATGCAATGATTCGGCCACACCACTCGTCCATGCATTCAGAGGGTGTCACCTAAAAAAATGATCTACTTTTGATTTTTTCCCCTTGAAAACGATACATCATGCATTATTTTTTTCAAATTCGTTGGACAGGTCAAACTGTGAAAGAAAAAATGCTTAGATGATTATTCGAAAGAGGAGGAAAAACCAATGAAACTCAAGCCGTTAAACGACAGGGTGATTGTTACTCGGGTGGAAAAGGAACAAAAAACCGCCGGCGGTATTATCATACCGGATACCGCCAAGGAAAAACCCCAGGAAGGAAAAATCGTGGCCGCAGGTCCCGGCAAACTGGATGATAAGGGCAATCGGATTCCAATGGAAGTCAAAGAAGGGGATCGAATCCTTTTTTCCAAGTATGCCGGTACGGAAATCAAAATCGATGGGGTTGAGCATATTTTTATGAAAGAAGACGATATCTTAGCTGTAATAGATTAATTTTAGGAGGTAAGACCAATGGCTGCGAAAATGATTTCGTATAATACAAAAGCAAGGGAGCATCTGCTCAAGGGTGTAAACACCCTGGCTGACGCTGTGAAAGTCACCCTTGGACCCAGAGGCAATAACGTAGTTTTGGAAAAATCTTGGGGATCTCCCACGGTTACAAAAGATGGCGTAACGGTCGCCAAAGAGATTGAGCTGGAAGACAAATTCGAAAATATGGGTGCTCAAATGGTCAAGGAAGTCGCCAGCAAGACCAGTGATGTGGCCGGTGACGGCACAACGACGGCAACATTACTTGCCCAAGCCATTTTCAACGAAGGCCAGAAACTTGTGGCGGCAGGGTCAAACCCCATGTCCCTTAAGCGAGGAATCGACAAGGGTGTGGCTGCTGTTGTGGAAGAATTGAAACAACTATCCAAACCGACCAAAGACAAAATCGAAATCACACAGGTCGGCACAATTTCCGCGAACAATGATGAGATGATCGGAAAATTGATCTCCGAAGCCATGGACAAGGTCGGCAAAGAGGGTGTGATCACCGTAGAAGAAGCAAAGAGTATGGAAACCTCGTTAGAGATAGTTGAAGGCATGCAATTTGATCGGGGATATCTTTCACCCTATTTTGTCACTAACTCAGCAAAAATGGAGGTATCTCTGGAGAACCCCTGTATTCTGCTCCATGAAAAAAAGATCACCAACATGAAAGACCTATTGCCTCTCTTGGAAGAAATTGCCAAAACAGGAAAGTCCCTTTTGATCGTCGCTGAAGATGTTGAGGGTGAAGCGCTGGCAACATTGATCGTGAATAAACTTCGCGGCACGTTGACGTGTGCCGCCGTGAAAGCGCCCGGTTTTGGCGATCGTCGCAAGGCAATACTCGAGGATATCGCCATTTTGACCGGTGGTCAGGTGATATCCGAAGACCTGGGCATCAAACTTGAAAACATATCAACAAAGGATCTCGGAAGGTGTAAAAATGTAAGGATCGACAAGGACAACACGACCATTGTTGACGGGGCTGGAAACAAGAAAGATATAGAAGCTCGATTGCGGCAGATCCGTGCCCAGATCGAAGAAACCACATCGGACTATGACAGGGAAAAGCTTCAAGAACGCCTGGCTAAATTGGTCGGCGGTGTGGCTGTTATCAACATCGGTGCTGCTACAGAGACGGAAATGAAAGAAAAGAAGGCCCGGGTTGAGGATGCGTTGAATGCCACCCGCGCAGCTGTGGAGGAAGGGATTGTTCCTGGTGGCGGTGTTGCGCTTGTCAGGTGCATCGGAGCGCTCGAAAACATCAAGATTGCCGGGGAAGAGAAAGATGGAATTTCCATATTGAAGCGTGCTCTTGAAATCCCACTTCGACAGATTGCTGAAAACGCAGGTTATGAAGGCTCAGTAGTACTCAATAAGGTTCTGGAAGGTAAAGATGACTTTGGTTTCAATGCGGCCACGGAAAAATATGAGAATCTCCTTGCCGCCGGTGTGATCGACCCGACCAAAGTGGTTCGGTTTGCCCTTCAGAACGCGGCTTCAGTGTCTGGGTTGATGTTGACAACGGAAGCGATAATCGCCGAAAAACCTAAAAAGAAGAAAGAGCCGGGCATGCCGCCGGGCGAAATGGAAGAGGATATGTATTAGCAGTAGACGGATTAAAAAATGTCAGATCGAGAGGCGGGATTTTAGGGGATAATATATATAATTATCTAATCCCGTCTCTCAATTTCCAAAAGTTGGGACAATTTCAGTTTAAAAGAAAAATCAAAAACACTCGATGGAAATTGAGAAGACAATAAAAAAAATCATCTTGTGTGATAGGAAAACTCAAATGGATTCCGTGTCCGCTACCCGAAAAGGAAAGGATCTGATTCCGATGCTCATTTTCTTCACCCATATTCTAACCATGGTAATGGTTTCCCCGGAAGGATTTGTGATACTTGGAAGTTCTTCAGCAAAGGAAATATCTTCCGTATTGAATTCGTAATAGAACGTATTGGTGCTGAACGGATCGGCTATGAGAATGATTTTTTTGGGATCGTTTGATTTTTTGCGAGGAGAACCTGAAAAGGCAATGTGTGTCCTCAGTAAAATTGTCGTGTCTTTGGGTCGTTTGTATGTCTGAATCTCAAATTTTTCCGAAGCTTTTAAGTGTGTTGTAATTGTCATGAAAACCTCTCTCGGTGATTAAAATCTTTTCAGATATGGTCGTTCATTAAATAAATTCTTCATTTTGGGTAAAAGAAAAATTTTATACCAAATTATAAAATGAAATTTGAGGTTGTCAAGTTTTCTGTTTTATTAGCTATTTATAAGATGTGGCTTTAAATGAAAAGCGGGTCAGTACACCCCTGACAGTTCAATTTTCGGACGCTTTTGGCGAATTTCTTTCAATAATCCCGAGCAATTCTTTCCCGATGGGCTTGTCGGGATGTTTCACAACCATTTGTAGAGCGATATCTTTTGCTTTTTGAAATTGCCCTCTTTTTAAATAAAAATCAGCAAGGGCATAAAGATACTCCATACTGTTCGGGTCTATCTCCAATGCTTTGAGCAGTGCTTGTTCGGCTTTTTTATCTCTCTGAAGGTACTGCAACAGCAACCCGAGATTGTAATGAGCGCGGGCGTGCTCCGGCATGCCCATTGCCGCCTTTTCCAGGTAAATCGATGCCTGGTCGTATTTTTTCATTTCTGCCAGCAAAAGACCCAGTGAGTAAGCGATTTCATGCATCTCCGGATGCTCTTGAATCACTTCACGAAGCAACACCTCTGCTTTACCATTCTCTCCTTTTTGGTTGTAGAACATGGCCAAGTTGACTTTGGCCGGGTAAAATAAACTGTCGATCTTTATGGCGGCCAGATAGTTTCGAATGGCGTCTTCAGGCTGATTCATGGCAACATAGAGATTGCCCAAGTTATAACGACCAAAGGAAAAGTCGGCACTAAACTTCATGGATGCTACAAATTCTTCCAGAACGGCCTTAAAAACCTTCTTTTGTTCAGGATTCAAAACCTTGGCTGGGTCCTCGGCCAGCCTACGGGCAGCTTCAATACGAACCGCCTTAACGGGATCATAAAGCAAAGGTGCAATGAGTTCGGTGGTCTCTTTTTGATTTTTTGGCGCTATACTCTCTACTGCCGTTCGGCGGATCAGCGCTTCGTCATCCATCAATGCCAGCTTTATGACCTGGGATGTATCTTCACCGGGGTAGGCCGTTAAAAGGGATATGGCTGTGGCACGGACAATAACGGGGTAGAGGGGATCTCCGGCCAGTTGGATGAGGTCATTGCGGACATGAGGCTGCCTTTTTCGGCCTGCGTCGATGATGGTTCCGTAGTGTCGCTTTCGGCCCGGCCCGTACCAATTGGTGATGGTCTTATCGGACCATTGAGAGGTTTTATCGATGTGGCACCGGTTGCAGGCATCGGGCGTACCTATTGAAATACTCAGGTCGGGACGTGGCATCCGAAAACTGTGATCCGGACGGTAATCGATCCCCATATAGGTTCGGCCCGGCATGTGACACTGGACACACTCAGCGCCTGTGCCGACGTCGAAAAGCACTTCACCTTTTAAAGATCTGATCGGCTCTCCTTTTTCACCTTTCTTTTTGTGAAAATGATGCGCTTTAGTGTCATACTCGTTTGCCCTGTGACACTGCAAACAGAGATCGTTGCCCTTTTTTACCAATTTTATGCTATGGACGTCGTGGCAGTCGTTGCANNACATAAACCTCTTCCAGAATCTGACCGTCGGCAAAATACAAATTTTCGGCAAGCAGACTGGGCAGCATGCTATCCAGAAAGTCGGGTTCTGCGTGGGTGTAATCACCCAGAGCCGCCCGTCGGGAATGACATGGTGCACAAAGTTCCACCAGTTTACGGGAGTTGATTCCGGAGGTTCTTACCACCAACTCATAGTTCTCCACTTTCGGCCGGGCCATATCCGGCATCTGGGCCCATTCCACATGTCGGGAACCCGGTCCGTGGCAGGCTTCGCACCCCACGTCGATATCCGACCAAGTGGTCTGGTAGGTGTCGGTTTCCAAGTCATAGTTCTTTTTTAAATTGGTGGAATGACACTCTGCACACATGCCGTTCCAGTTCTGACCGGCATTGGTCCAGTACAACCAGTCTTTTGGGTCGAGGGGTTCCTTTGGGTAAAGATGATACCACTTTTTTTCTCTTACATCCCAGGAAAGGGGAAGGCATTGCAGCCGGCCGCCTGGAAACGAAACGAGGTACTGTTGCAACGGATACCAGCCAAAGGTGTGAGTGATTTCAAAATCGCCTGTCTTACCGTTTGACCCCTGGGTGTGGACAAAAAACCTGCCCTCCTTTTGATAAAAGCGTGAGGTGATCCCATGACTTTTAAAAACAGCGTTGTCAAAATCTCCTAAAACGGTGTGTTTATCGGCAAGCTCCATGGCATGATCGTGGTGAGAATCCTGCCATTTGTCGTATTCTTTTTTGTGACAGTCCANNGTGATTTTCCACCTTTCCATATTTAACCCGGATCTTTCATGAAAATTTTCAAGAGGCCTTTTTAACATACACGACCTGGTCAATATTAAAACTACTCCGTTTGGTTCGCTTGCCGGTGTCCACTTTAAGGATATTGTTTTCGATATATAAATGATAAACATCCAGGGCGCGGGGAGCAGGCGGGCTGATCACCTCTCCTTTGATGTCAAATGCCGAAGAATGGCAGGGACAGACAAATTTCTTCTCTTTGTCCGACCAAGGAACCGTACACCCGAGGTGGGTACACTTACGGGAAACAGCCAGAAAACCACCGTCTTCCAGTCTGCACAGATAAAATTTTCCCCGAATGAAGGCGGTTACGGAGTTGAGAGAGAATTGGTCAGCCTTGCCGGCTTCGATAATGGTTCCAAAGTCACCGGCTGTTGTCTTTTTTTTTCGAGGTAGGAGAAAGGCGGTCACGACGCCGATAAATTCGATAAAGGCAACAATCCCNNTTGGACATCATAGGCTTTTTAGTTATATTCAGGTACGAAACTTGAGTTATAATTTCCAAGGCCAAGCTAATTTCATTCCCGGTCCTCTGAACCATGTCCCGGTCACCGTCAATATGAGAAATATCACCAGAATGAAAACAAAAAGCGCTTGGATGGCTTCATTATTCGTAGCGGAATACCGGTGTTTTATAAGGATGTAAAATCCTACACATCCACAAAAAATGAATGCAAACGGGATGAGACCATTGCCGAAGAAATTCGGAATCCAGCTTAATCCCACAGCAAAACCGATGAGGTACTCGTCGGCCAGAATTCCCATGGGCGCGGCAACTATTGCGATAAGACCAGCAATCATGGCCATCCTTCGCCCTTTTATGGAGGCAAACCAGATTCCCTCGGTATTGGTGTCATATTTCAAATAGGGTATCCCCATCAATGTAACAACCAAAACCAAAGGAATGATGAACACTGAAAACAGCGGATGAAGGTGCAGCAAAATTTCTTGAAGCCCGGCAAAATACCATGGCGCTTTGGTGGGATTGGGACTTAATCCGGGATTGGCTGAATCTCCCAAAGAAACATCAAAAAAAACGGACACCATCATCACAACAGCGATTAGCACCAGGGCCACCACGACTTCACGGAGCAGTAGATGAGGCAGGGTCGTTACTCGAACCGGTTTTTTTTCAATCTCTTCTTCCGATGATCTGGGAATAACCAGGCCCCCTGATTTACGGATTCTCCAAAAGTGAAATGCCATTAGTATGATCAGACCCATCGGTACTACCGCCGTGTGTATGGCAAAAAATATGCTTAGCGTGGCCGGACCAATTTCGTTGCCGCCCTGAATTATTTCTTGCAATCGATTGCCAATGGCTGGGATGTATTCCAGCATACCCGTGGAGATCGTTACCGCCCAGTAAGCCAGTTGATCGTAGGGCAATAAATAACCGGTAAAATTGGCGGTTAACACCAGGCCAAACAACCCCAGACCGATAATCCAGCTAAACTGCCGTGGCGGATGAAAGGCACCGGTGAAAAATACCCGCAGCATGTGAAGAAACACGATCAGCACCAGAAAGTTGGCACACCAGTGGTGAACGTTGCGAATCAGTTGTCCGAACATCACCTCGTTTTGCAATACCTGAATCGATGTATAGGCGGATACAGGGATCGGTATATACACAAACTTCAGCAAAAGTCCTGTTCCAAACTGTAGAATTATCAACAAAGCCGCCATTCCGCCCAATCCCCATGTTAGGGAAAATTTCAGCGTTTTTTCCGGAACCGTAGAGGGTCTGAAATGCAGAATAAGATTCTTAAACAGGTAGCGCCTGCGCTCCTGATCAGATTTTGGAATAAGCGGATCAGGGAAAATTGAACGCAATATTTGATGGAAAAATCCTGTGGTCTTCGGTGATGGGTTATGTTCTCGTCTCATTCAAATGCTTAAACTAGGGTGTATGATTGTCAGATGGTTTTATTTACCACAGATAATATTTCCGGTCGATGCTTGATTTTTAGAGGTTACCGTTTCAATTCCTAAACTTTGCTGAATTCAAAATTACATGCATACCCTGTAAATAGATGGTGTTTTAGGGCATCTCGTAATGTTTTTCAATAAAATATATTTAAGTGGTCGTATTGTAAACTTGAAAACCCATGAGCTGAAAAAATTGTGCTTAACGACTATGTTTGGGCATTGATGGGAAAGTCGGTTTAGAAGTTTTCTCTAACACTGCTTTATTCTCTGGTTTAGCCAGACGGACGAATTCGAGTATACGCCGCTCCAAATAAGAATAGAAGGGATTCCACCTTAGCCGAAGCATGTCTTCGGCAGGGATCTGCAGAACGCCACGCTCTCCGCGAAGACCCATGTTTCCAAGCTGAATCTTTGAATGGTCATTTGAATCGATCATACCGTAAAGCGGATCATTAACGGGAAATGGCAACGCTACGTGAGAAAGTGAGTAAATATTAAAGGGCCATTTCATGTCAAGGGGCTTTCTGGTAATCGTGGAAACGCCTGGTATTTTTTGGAGAGCGACGATGTCACGGCTCTTCTCACTGGCATTGGTCACGAGGCTGATAGCAAAGGGCAGGACCGGATCATTAAACTTGGCCTCGATACTCGATTTGGGATCTTTTAGGAGCACCTGCTCAACCTCAGAGCGGCGATTGATATCAAAGAGAACCAATTCATGACCGCCTGCCGGAAGTTTTGCGAACAGTCCATCAACCACGGCACGCGTCGATACCGTCGCATCGACAATAGACTGAAAAGCCAGTACTGGCGGAAACTGGTTTAACTTCCCGACTGCACCAAGTGATTCGATCCTTGATCGAATTTCGTTGGTGATTCGGTAAACTTGGTCGCCGGCGTTCACGGCAAAAGAATTGTACTTGAAGGGATCGTACTCGGGCAAAATACTATTCCACTCGAGTTTTTTAAGACCGAGAAAGCGACCGAGTCTTGCCTGCCATTTCGCCAGGGCGGCAATTCGTGTGACGCCTATCGAGGGTGAAATCAAAACCATACCGGTAATCTTTGGCAATGTGGAATCTTCAATCCCCGAGAGAACATAGTGAAGGGCCAAGGCACCGCCATTGGAGTACCCCACGAGATAGAGCGGCCGCTCTCCCACTTTTGTTCTCAAATGACGCATGGCCAGCCGAACTGCTGCGGCCATGTCTTCCCATTGCACCTGAACAAGCCCCGAGGGTGCCGTGCCGTGGCCCGGCAGCCGAAGCCCAATCACCCAAGCACCCGCTTCGTGCAATCGACGACCTAAGCTGCTCAGGCTGTAAGGCGAATCAGACATGCCGTGCAACATCAAAACGCCCGCCTTGGGTGCGCCTGTTGAAAATTCGAATGTACGATTCCAATTCGGAGACCAAAGGTCAGGGTCCGACAGGCTTCCCCGGTGGTAGCGATTGATAAGGTTCCGGTCCTCGGTCGGAACACGGGCGAAGACACTTTCGTCGAGCTGAGCAAAGAGCTGTTTCTCCAACACAAGATAGTCTTCAAAGCTCTGCAACGGACTCTTTGCTGTAAATTCGGCGCCAAGCTCTACGCTGTGCCAGACTTTGAGTTCGGGTCGGTTTTCGAGAAACAGCACAAATATGATAACAAGCACGACAAATCCGCCGGCAATCACGTAGATGAGGGCTTTTATAATATGCTTGATTAAACTCACCATAACATGCTTTCTGACGGGTAAATAGCAGGCCTTTCAGTTTTCAAATCTTTGATAATTGAGAACAACCAATAACAATCGGGTATGCAAAAAACTGTGTTATCTTGCAACGCACACAACCATCTGATTTGATAGATATTTGGTAGATAGATTCATAGTATCACATTGCCTGGGTGATTTCAACGGGTTGACCAAATAACAGTTCGTACAGCAGCTTTCGTCTGGTGATACAGTATTGAGGTATCACAAAAAAATCAGTCCAGTGATAGTTTTTTTTGCAGATATCGCAGATTCACGAAG
>DNGT01000024.1:3667-4374 GCA_003486165.1 Desulfobacteraceae bacterium | reverse complement strand
AACCTTCAGCCTGTATGGGTAACTGAAGATGGGCTGAGCAAGAAAGCAGAGGTCTTCATAAAGACAATTATTGAAGCAGACCATGAAGGCCTCGATTCTTCGACCTATCATCGAGATAAAATTTTGGCCTTAAATACGAATGTTGAATTCAACAGCTTATTGGATGGGTTTGAACCTGCAAAAAGGGCTGAACTCGAACTTCTTCTAACAGATGCTTTTTTTTCTTATGGATTTCATTTATCAGAAGGAATGGTGGAACCCAATCCAACCGATTTTGATTGGCACATAAAAAAACCGAAAAAAAATCTGTTAAAAACTTTACAAACCTTATTGCAGAATGAGAAATTGGAAGATCTGGTTGATCTATTTCAGCCGCACCATTCAGGATATTTAAGGCTGAAATCGGCATTATTAAAATATCAGAAAATAAAAAATTCCGGCGGCTGGCATATAGTGCCTTCGGGGCCAAAATTGAATATGGAACGATGGCGCTGGCTCCCCCAAGACTTGGGGAAACGCTATCTCATGGTCAATACGGCCAATTTTGAACTCGATATCATTGAAAATGGACAGTCCGTAACATCAACCCGGGCTATCGTAGGAAAAAAGAAACGCCCCACTCCTGCTCTGTCACAAAAAATAACGTACATGGAACTGAATCCTTATTGGAATATTCCCCATAAAATTGCCATAAATGATATATTGCC
>DNGT01000024.1:0-3651 GCA_003486165.1 Desulfobacteraceae bacterium | reverse complement strand
GCGTATCTTCTGACGGACAATTCAAAATGGACTTACGAAAAATTAACTGACGCGGTAAGCAGCAAAAAGACCAGAACAATATTCTTGTCAGACCCGATGAACATTCATATTCTTTACTGGACTGCATGGGTCGATAAAGACGGTACGGTCAACTTTAGAGATGATATATACGGAAGGGACCGTCAATTGAATATCGCTCTTAACGAAAAATTACATACTCCAGAAGTTAAATATGGGAAAACATCAGAAACAAAAGTTTTATCATTCCGGACGCTACCCGAATCTAATCCGNNAGCAGCGTAAGTCTAAATCCCTGCATCTGTGTGTTAAAAGACGTCAGGGGAACCACACAGATTCCTGTTGCAGCCAGAAGATAGTAGACGAACCGCTTGTCCGGCTGAATTTTCGGATCGCCGGTAATTTCATTCACCAGTTCACCCACCGCCCCGTTGGAAATGGGAAGCGTCTGAAGCTGATTCAATACACCGTCTTCAAAGGCCACACTCATATAAAATGCACCATTGGTGGGGTTGACGATAACCCCCGGTATACTTTTGAGCCGGTTATAGGCAATTTGTGAGAATCGTTGATACCGTTGGCGACGCTGTTCCAGATAGTCCTGATACTGCGGGTGACTTATGATATGGGGCAGTGCCTTTTGAGGCAATGTGGTTGAGCAGACTTCCACCATTTTGGCATTGAGAATGCTCTGGATGTAGGATTTAAACTCCGAATCCCGGTGGGCATTGTACACCTCGATCCAGCCACAGCGGGATCCGGGCCAGGGAAGCTCCTTTGATATCCCTTTCATCGAGATTCCGGGAACATCGCCGATGACCGCACCTATCGGCTCGGTTTTGTTGCCGTTGAACACAAGATTCTGGTAGATCTCGTCGGCAATGATGAAGAGGTCAAATTCTCTTGCGATCTCGACAATCTCCTTGATCAAGTTGACCGGATAGACCGCACCGGTGGGGTTGTCTGGGTTGATCAACAAAATGCCGGCCACCGCAGGGTTGTATTTGACCCGACGGCGCAGTTCATCGATGTCCGGGAACCAGTGATTGTGGGGATCCAAGGGATAGCTAACCGGCGGCAGTCCGGCATGGGCGGCTTCGGAGGAAGAATGGGTGGTATAGGTCGGGGACGGCGTAATGACCCGGGCTGTGCGGTTCAGGAACCCGTAGGTTTTGGTAATGGCATCCCCGAGGCCGTTAAAAAAGATGATATCTTCCGGCGTAATGCGGCAGTTTCCATTGTTGTTATTCAAGGACACAAGGAACTCTCGGGTTTCAAGAAGCCCCTGGGTCGGACAGTAACCGTAACACATGTCCTCCCTGACCAGTTCGGCAACGATTTCTTTCATCCAAACGGGAATTTTTTCACCTTTGGCAACAGGATCGCCGATATTTTCCAGGTAGACGGGTACGCCCAGTTCCTGAAGCTTGTCAGCCACGCGTATGATGTTGCGAATTTCGTACGTTAGTTCTTCTGCCCCGATGTGGATAATATGGGTTCGCATTGTAATTCCTCCTCCTTATAGACCTGAATCTTGCATGATAATTAATGAGAATTTTTAGGTTGCTTAATTGAAGTCGGATGATAATCTCTTTTCTCATCAATTTTCACCCCATGGGCGAGCCATAGGCTTTCATATACTGCGTTATTAAAGGCTCGCAAGCAGACTATGGCTTGGCCCTTAGTGCCTTGTAAATGAAAAGCTCCAACTCGTTCAATATTCAGGTAATTTTCATGATATTCATAAAATATTTTTACATTTCGTTTACGATCAAATAGGGCAGTTGCCCATAAATAATAAAAGGGCTGCTTAAGGTTTGCAGCCCTTTAAGATTAAAAAGGCTGCGGTTTGAATGCCCGCAGCCCTGAATGTTTTTTAGGAGAATCCGGCTATTTGCTCCCCTTCAGGACCACAGGCTGCCCGGCGGCAGCCGCCGCGGCAGCGCTGATCGCTCGACGTGCACAGAAAGTCCTGGGTATGGAAGCTGGTATCATGGATTTCCCTTCACTTTTTTTAAACTAAATTGAGCGATTGTCGAGATTGCCGCGGATACAAGAAAGATGTCTCGTTCCGCTTTTAACATTTGAAACGCTCAGTTTAGTTTGGAGTGCTTAACACATCTATCGGCAGTTGTCACCAAAAAATTTAGTTTTATGAAAAAAATATTAAAAAAGTCCGTTGGATCTTCCTGCCCCTTGAAAAAGGCGTCTTTGAAAAATGCCAGTTGTCTATTTTTTTTGGCAATAGTATATGATAAGGTTGTACGGATAAAGAAACAAAATATCTCTAAAAATATTTTGGTTTGGACATCAACCAAATGAGCATTTGGCAATGAGTAACATATTAACTATAAACAGATTTATTTTTATCTTTTTCATCTTGATTTTTTGCGGATGTGCCCAGCAGCGTCCGGTTTTATATCCGAATTCCCATCTGGCTTCCGTTGGAAACGAAAAGGCCCAGGCCGATATTGATGCGTGTATCCACCTTGCAAAGACATACGGCGCCGAAGAAAATAAGGGGGAAAAGATCGCCAAGGACACCGCGGCCGGTGCGGCCGTGGGGGCCGTTGCAGGTGCTGCTATAGGGGCGGTGCTCGGCAATAATGTGGGACGCGCCGCAGGTGTGGGCGCCGCAGGCGCCGGCGCTGCCACCATGACACGGAAAACCATTGACTCAGGAGAGCCCGATCCCTTGTTTCGCCGTTTTGTTGAAAAATGTCTGCATGAAAAGGGTTACGAAACCATCGGCTGGCAATAGGTCAAATCTGAATCATTCAAACCGTTTCAAAAATAAAATCCCCTGAAGATCGTCAAAACACTTTTTGGTTTCTATTTCAGTCCGTGTTCACGGGGAGCGCACCCTGTGAACACGTCCCTATTTCAAGTGTTCAATAAAATCCCCNNTTAAAAAGGATATATGTTTTATCCTCTGATCCAATGTGGTCAAATGTTCTTTTTGATCCGCTGGGTTTTACCACGGGATCATCAAGAGATTGAACGACCAGAGCCGGGGCATGTATTTCATTTAATTTATCCTCAAGTTTTTCCATAAACCGTTCCAACTCCAACACGCCCGAAATCGGATTTCGAAAATAGTTGATGTGGGGATTTTCAGGACGGTTTTCGACGAATTCCATTTTGGCGCCATCGAGTCGAACCTTTTTCATCAGACGATTCCACACATCCACCGCCGGAACAAACTTCGAAGAAAAGTCTTGAAGCCTCATGGGTGGAGAGACGGCAAAAACCCCCTTTACACTGTTCACTCTCGCCGCCAGATCCAGTGCCAAACCGGCGCCTGCGGAGAACCCGCCGACGACCACCTGCCTGCAGATATTGCTGATAACGGCATAACCGGCATCAACGGAGGCCACCCAATCCTTAAACGTCCGTATGGCCAGATCTTCAGGTGACGTGCCGTGTCCTTTCAAACGGGGCGTATAGACCCAAAATCCCCTGCGGCCGAGATACTCAGCCAGCTCCCGAACCTCCAGTGGAGCGGCCATATAGCCGTGAACAAGAATCACACCCATATCTTTAGATGTCCCTTTAACCAGCAGCGGCCGTCCCACATCCTTTTTCTTTGATTCTCCTTCGATATAATATGTCTTGTAATCCTGTTCAAATTCA
>DNGT01000043.1 GCA_003486165.1 Desulfobacteraceae bacterium | reverse complement strand
AGATCGGATTCGCTGGAAATGGTTCATACCGATAATGCTGATGTAAAAGAAGTTTTTAAAAAGTTGCGTTCAGTGGCACCGACAAAAACGACTGTTTTATTGAGCGGTGAAACAGGTACGGGAAAAGGTGTCTTGGCCAAAATAATTCACAGATATAGTAATCGGGAACATGCTCAGTTCATTTGTCTCCATTGCGGTGCAGTCCCGGATACTCTTTTAGAAAGCGAGCTGTTCGGTCATGAAAAAGGCGCTTTCACAGGCGCTTTGAAAAAAAAGTTGGGCAAATTTGAAATTGCGAGAAACGGGACCCTGTTTCTTGATGAAGTCGGCACCATAACACCTTCAGCGCAGGTTAAACTTTTGCAAGTTTTGCAAGATGGTACTTTTAGTCCCGTGGGCGCTGAAAAGACCATCTCAACCAACGCAAGAATTATTACCGCAACGAATTCCGACCTAAAAAAAATGACCGAAGATGGTGATTTTAGAAAAGACTTATATTATCGTCTCAATGTCTTTCCCATCGAAATTCCGCCTTTAAGAAAAAGAAAAGAAGATATCCCTTTATTGATCCAATTTTTTCTTAAGAAACTGAGCAAAGACTTCCAGAAGAATATCAGCGATATACATCCTCAAGTCAAAGAAGCTTTCAAAAAATATTCATGGCCGGGGAATATCAGAGAGTTGGAAAATCTCTTAGAGCGAGCTTACATCCTGGAGACATCTGATTTGCTAACCCCAGAAAGTTTTCCTGCTGAATTGTTCGAAAAAGAAGTTTCATCAACTGTTTTGTCGATGGATACGGATGTTTCCCTCTCGGAAGCACGTCGAAAGGCCGTACTATGTTTTGAAAAACAATATCTTAAAGAGCTTATGTTAAGAAATAAGGGGAAAATAAACCAATCTGCCATAGAGGCCGGCATCAGCACCCGTCAGCTCCATAAACTCATGCTTAAATACGGCCTTCGAAAAGAAGATTTTAAAAATAAAGCCTGACAAGGATCTTAGTTTATTTAATATAGCTCCCATTGACCCCATCCTTTAGGACGGGGTCAATGGGAGCATGCCGGTCAACGCTCGCTTTAAAAATTAATACGCGCTCACGGGGTTTGCCCCCGCGTTTCTGCGGTATTATTGAAAATCACACCGGAATAGGAATCATTTTGTTATTTTCGGAATTTTTTGTTCCGATTTTGTATGGAAAAAGTTAAATAATCCTTTAATATTTATATGTTATAATTTGGCACACGTCTTGCTATCTTGAAATCATTAATTTCAATTTTATTTCTGAGGACAAATTGATGAAATCTCTTGGCAACCATCTAATTATTGAACTTTATGACTGTAAAGTAGAAATTATTAATGATCTCCATAAGGTTGAAGACATCCTTATGGAATCAGTTAACATATCGGGTGCAGAAATCATAACACCGGTCTTTCATAAGTTTAATCCGCACGGAGTGAGCGGCGTCGTCGTCATCGCAGAATCTCATTTTTCCATACACACATGGCCGGAGTATGGCTATTGTGCGGTGGATATTTTTACTTGCGGAGATACTATCGATAGCCAGAAGGCTTTGACCTTTATGAAAAAAGCCTTTGAGGCAAAATCAATATCCGTTATTGAAACCAAACGTGGAATCCTGAATCTGCCCATTGAAAAAATCAAATACAAACCTGAAAAGATGGATCAAAATAATGCATAAAAAAGAATATACTGAACTTAAATCACGATTTGAACAGGAACGGTCATGGGGATTGCTTTCGAGTATCGACCTTTACAAATGTGACCCTGACATGATACGTAACGCCGATAAGATCAAGGAATATGTGAAAGTATTATGTGAAAAGATCGAGATGAANNCTCATCTCAGGACATTTTGCGAATGAGACAAACAATGTATATATTGATGTATTTAGCTGTAAGTTTTATCATCCGTGGAAAGTTGCTGAATTTACAAAAACATTCTTTAAAGCCCAAGATTATAACATTCATATTGTATTGAGAAAATGAAATGGATTCGTGACAAATGGGCGCCAAATGGAGCGGCCATAAATGTAAAGGTTGTAAAACATCTGGAATCCTATCGCTCTGAGTTTCAGCAAATTGATGTATATGAAACAGCTAAACTCGGTAAGATGCTTTTGCTGGATGATATCATCATGTTAACTGAATATGATGAGTTCGCTTACCATGAGATGATCGCACATCCTTCATTGCACGTTCATCCGAAGGTAAAAAAAGTATTGGTCATCGGCGGCGGAGACGGAGGAACTGTCAGGGAGATATTGAAACATTCCGATATCCAAGAAGTCCATGTGTGTGAAATTGATGAAGAGGTCATCTCGGTCTGTAAAAAACATTTTCCAACCCTTGCGTCTGGATTTGATGACCCTAAAGTGAAGATATTTTTTGAAGACGGTGCGGTCTTTGTTCAGGAAAGAAAAAATGAATATGATCTGATCATTGTGGATTCATCCGACCCCATCGGCCCGGCGGAAGTCCTTTTTCAGGAACAGTTTTACAAAAACATGTTCGATGCATTAAAGGAAAACGGTATTAGCGTAACTCAATCGGAAGGCATGTTTTTTGACAGAGAAATCATCAGAAAATTGTTTGCATTCAATCGCAACATCTTTCCAATCCTTTATTACTATTTCACGATGGTGCCGACATATCCTTCCGGTACCATCGGATTTTCGTTTTGCTCAAAGAAACACCATCCCATAAAAGACNNTGCATTGGAATGCGAAGTCGACGCTCGCTTTTTAAAAGATTATGATTCGGTTTTTTCCAGTATTTTATAAGACTTTACATTAATAACCTTGACGCCTTCCTCTTCAACGACTTCGCCCGTTACTTCTACGGTCTTACCGACATTATTCAACAAATCGTTGCCCATATCCGTATCTGCAACCTCATACACGGTGCCGTTATCCGCAACAATCTGATATGTATCGTTGATCATTCCGGTTATAGTGATTTCACCGGCGAATACCGGATTTGAACAAACCAGCATAACCGAAAAAACACATATCATTCCTGCTGCAATCCATCTGAACTTTTTATCCATTTTATGCCTCCTCTAATTTTTAAATTTCTTTTAAAAATAAGCGCGATAAGTTTTCACGAGTCTATCAAATGTTCTATTAACCGGATTAGCAATATGTATGCCAGCAAAAACACGAGTTGAAAATAGCGGAATTTGATTCTTTACAAAAGGCGTTTTATGGCTCAGGATTCCCAGCGCTAAAAAGAAATTTTTGAGTCGCAGTTGTCGGAGGCAATTTCAAAACCCGTTATTAAAAATAAATAGCAACATCCTTTTTGGGCAATAAGGGAATTTTATGAAACCATAGTTCCGATTTTCTTAAAGGAGAACTTAGCGTTCGGTTTTGCGATGTGAAACGGTTGTGCTTCTCATAAAAAAGATTCAGGTTAATTGAATATGTCTTTCCGGTTTTTAATAAAATATTAGATGGTTAGTTAAACATCGCATCGCTGATTTTAAGCAAAGGCCCGTTTTTTAAATTAAAACCGTTCCAGCGAAATTGCCGGATAAAACGGTGACGGCTTTGCACGACGGAATTGTTTTAGGACATTGCGACTCTTGCGTTGCATTTCCCGGAATGCCGGTTCTGGCATTTAAAATAGAGCAACTGACTTAATCAAACGGATTATTGCTCATTGTTTTGAAAATCAGTGCCATAGAGGGCAAATAAAGCAGTTCCTGCGACACCAAATAAAAATGCAACCATAAAATTGGCAGATGGTCCGATCTGCCAGAGAAAAGCACCGCCAAAAGCAGCGATAGAGACAACGATATCCCGAAGAAGATAATACAGGCCGAACATTGCGGCTTTCCGGTCTTCAGGAGCAAGATCCATGATCAGTGCTTTTCGGGTCGGTTCACCGAACTCTTTAAGACCGCGCAAAATAAAAGCCAATACCAGCCATTTAAACGATTGGCAGAACAGAAGCACCACCGGAAAAATCGTAAAAAACCCAAATGTTATAACGACAAATGGCTTTTTGGTCGTTTTATCCGCAAGATACGCTACAGGGATATACACCAGCATGGCCGTGGTCATCTCAATGCCCGTTAATACACCGAACGATAAAGCGCTAACCGGTTCGGTAATGGTCTTCATGCACCAAACCACCACAAACGCATAGGGAATCTGTTCGCAAAACCGAACCAGAATATCTGAAACCAGTAATCGTTTGAGTGACGGATTCATTTCACGTAATAGCTTTATGGGACTTTTTTCAGGTGCTTTCGAAGATGATTCAACAGCACTTTTGGGTGGATCTTCTTCAATGAGAGCCTGCTGGAGTATCGTTGCCACAATCGCCAGCACAAAGGCACACACAAAGGCAAGCCGAACGCCGTTACGCTCACCCCATAGGCCGATACACACGCCGCCTAAAATCGGTCCGAGCCCCATGGGGATTCTCCTCATCAGAGAGTGCATGGAAACTCCCATGGTTCGTTTGTTCACGGGCAGTACTCGGGCAATAAGGCTCATTGTTGCCGGTAAAGAGATGGCCGACCATGAAAGGAAAAAAAATGCTCCCAGTAATACCGCCTGCCAAAGTGGAATTAAGATGACGATGAGAAATCCGAACATGGCAATGATGTTAAAAACAAGCAGGGCTTTTTTGGTGCCCATACGGTCGGAAAGATAGCCTCCGGGAAA
>DNGT01000021.1 GCA_003486165.1 Desulfobacteraceae bacterium | reverse complement strand
TCAATGTACACAATATTGGTCGTCACAACATCCAGATCCATGGCTAAACCCTCCATATTTGCAAGGCCTTCAGCCAATTTTCTGGCGTTTTCATGATCATCTGCCAGGCGATCCACCATTTCGGTCAAAGCAACGATACCGGCTGCAGCCAGAATGCCAGCCTGACGCATACCGCCACCGACGACTTTGCGGTTTCGTCGAGCTTCCGAGATAAAGCTTGTGTTTCCGGAAACCACAGAACCTACCGGAGCCGCCAATCCCTTACTCAAACAAATGCTGACGGAATCGGCGGCAGCAACCAGATCCTTTGCTTCCACCCCAAGAGCTGTTGACGCATTGAAAAGCCGGGCACCGTCTATGTGTAATTTCAACCCATAACGACGGGTCAATTCTGCTACAGAATGAATATAGCCAACACCCAGCGGACTGCCGTTGCACCGGTTATGGGTATTCTCAAGGATAATGAGTTTTGTTCTGGGAAAGTGGACGTTGTCCGGACGAATGGCGGCTTCAATATCTTCAAGGTTCATTGTGCCGTCCGGCATATTTACCAAGCAGCGGGGGTGTATACCGCCCAGTGCCGCGGAACCTCCCTGCTCGTAAACGAACATATGGGACTGATCACCGAGTATCATTTCATTGCCCCTGCCGCAGTGTGTGAGCTGACTCACCAGATTTGCCATGGTGCCGCTGGCTACAAACAACGCCGCTTCTTTCTCCAGCCGTTTGGCAACCATTTCTTCCAGGCGGTTAACCGTGGGATCTTCACCAAACACGTCATCTCCAACTTTTGCCCTGGACATAGCCTGACGCATGGCAGGTGTCGGCTGTGTAATGGTGTCCGATCGCATATCAACAATACGCATTTTGGGTCTCCTTTAATTCGTTTGGGTTATTTTGAGTCACAGGCTTAAATAACGATTTATTTCAACTCTTTCAATTTTACCGATAATTTTCAAGGCATATTCTTGACTATTTTTTAAAGTTAACGTTAAAAAGGAATTTAATATATTGTAAATAATTCTTTTGTTCGACATTTAAGGGAGAAATTGAATATGGGCAAACTTTTATGGAAACCATCCGAGGAAAGAATTCAAAGCACCAATATGTATCGATTCATGAATTTTGTGAATGCCAAGTTCGATCAAAAATTCTCTGAATATAATCCGCTATACCAATGGTCCATAGATAATATTCCTGATTTCTGGTCTGCAGCATGGGAGTTTTTAGAAATACAAGCATCAAAGCCTTATGATAACGTCATTGACGATGTAACGAAAATGCCGGGCGCCCAATGGTTTTCCGGATCGCAGCTTAATTTTGCCGAAAATCTTCTGCGATATAGGGACGATCAGACAGCACTCGTCTTTCGGGGAGAAGATCGAGTAACCAGAAAAATGACCTATGCAATGCTTTATGATGAAACGGCGCGTGTGGCCCGGTCTTTGAAATCCGCCGGTGTTCAGGCCGGCGATCGCGTGGCCGGCTTTATGCCCAATATGCCGGAAACCATCATCGCCATGCTGGCTGCTGCCAGTATCGGTGCCGCCTGGTCTTCGTGTTCTCCGGATTTTGGAACAAAGGGGGTGCTGGATCGATTCGGCCAGATTGAACCTAAGGTTTTGTTTACGGCAGACGGATATTTTTTCAAGGGAAAACACTTTGACAGCCTGGAAAAAATTTCAAACATCATCAAAGAGATTCCTTCCATTGAAAAAGTGGTAGTGGTGCCGTACACTCAAAAATATCCGGACATCAATAAGTTGTCGAATGGGGTNNCATTTAAAAGAACTCGTTCTTCACACGGATTTAAAAAGAGAGGATACCATCTTTTACTTTACCACCTGCAGCTGGATGATGTGGAACTGGCTGGTGAGTTCTCTGGCCGTGGGCGCTACATTGGTTCTTTTTGATGGAAACCCATTTCATCCGGATCCCGGAGTTCTCTGGAAAATTGCTCAGGACGAGAAAATATCGATATTCGGAACCAGTGCCGGATACATTGCCGCACTGCAAAATGCCGGGGTAACACCCGGAAAGACATACGATCTCAAGCCACTTAAGGCGGTGCTTTCAACAGGATCACCTCTTTCCATTGAAGGTTTTGAGTATATCTACAGAGAAGTCAAAACAGACCTTCAATTGGCCTCGATTTCCGGAGGTACAGATTTAAATGGATGTTTCGCACTGGGGAATCCAATCGGTCCGGTATTTGCCGGCGAACTTCAGTGCCGGGGGTTGGCTATGAGGGTCGAGGCTTTCGATGAGAACGGAAAATCGGTCATCGATCGGCAGGGGGAACTGGTATGTACGTCGCCTTTCCCGTCCATGCCCATCTATTTCTGGAATGATCCGGACAATCAGAAATATCATGACGCATATTTTGATGTTTATCCCAATATTTGGAGGCACGGGGATTATATTCTGATCACAGAGAGAGGCGGCGTCGTTATTTACGGCCGGTCGGATGCTACCTTGAATCCCGGTGGCGTGCGCATCGGTACCGCCGAGATCTATCGTCAAGTGGACTTTTTAGAGGAGATCGAAGACTGTGTTGTGGTGGGGCAGAATTGGAAAAATGATGTTCGGGTGATTCTGTTTGTCAAAATGGCCGAAGGATACGAGCTAACCCAAGAGATCATCCATAAAATAAAAACCACTATTCGAGCCAATGCTTCTCCAAGACATGTGCCTGCTGTCATTGTTTCGGTTCCGGATATTCCTTATACCCACAACATGAAAAAGGTCGAACTGGCGGTGAATAAGGTCATTCACAACCGGCCGGTACTCAATAAGGACTCACTGAAAAACCCGGAATCGCTGGATTATTTTTCTGATTTAAAGGAGTTGCAAAAAGATTAATCCGAACCGTACTTATCTCTACTGACATTTACCATTAATGCAATATCCGGTATCGCCGCATTCGGAATCTTCGGTACACTTCTGTGGTTCTGTTGCTTCTTCTTTACTTTCGTCTTCAACAGAAAGCTTTGCTTCCATTCCATAACGGATTTGTTTTGCTATTCTATTGTCAACCCTAACCCTGGCGAAAGACTCTGAAGCCTGTTCAATTATACCGCAAGTGATTTCTACACCTGAAGAAGAATAAAAACATACTCTAGCGCCCATTACATAGCCGTCAGCGATGTTGCCATTGATGAAGATGTATTTTCTGCTTGAATGAATTCTCGTAACCTGCGCGGCCATGGAAAAACTTTGAAAAAATGTCGCTGCAATCACCAAAATTGCCAGTGTCACAAGTAATACTTTAATCTTTTGCATAACATCCACCTTTTTGTAAGATGTATCTTTGTGTATTTTTGTTTATAAATGTTGCACGTAAAAAGGCAAATAACCAAATAAATAATACCAAAAAAGTATGATTTGGTAAAGGTTTTAAATGAACTACCCCGCAGCAGAGCTTCGAGGTATCAAAATGAATTTTTACCTTATTAACCCCTATGCAGAGCATCGAGGAATTCTTTTGATTAAATCAGGCATAAATTATCAGATCTGGTATGCACTTCTTCGTAATAACATTAAAATTCCTTTTCCAATTCGTGATGTCCATCTTAATCGCATAGAAAGGCGTTTTCAAGCCAAGGCACTTGAAGCACAAAAAAGTTCTTTTAATATTGAAGGATTGCTTGGGCAAGCTTGAAGTCTTCGATTAATCGGCATGCACCTCTTCAGACATTTTTTCTACGGATTCCTGAACGTCCTTACTTATATATTTAATATCTTCTTCCCGAAGATTTAAAAAATCCATAACCCC
>DNGT01000143.1 GCA_003486165.1 Desulfobacteraceae bacterium | reverse complement strand
TCTACGGGACAGTCTGTCGATAAACGTTTCCTTAAGACTTTCCAGGGCAGATACTTTATATGGCATGAATGTTTCCGTCATGGGTCATTTCCTTTATATGGCAGTGATCTCTTTTTGGGATGCGTAAAAAATGGAGTGTTTTTCAGCAGCAGACGCAGTGCCTGAAAATGAATCATTGTCGTCACTTTCATCGTCAATAACGGGTATTTCAACAGCACGCGGGTCAATTCTTTATGGCTGATGGGTTGCTTTTTCAGCATCAGACTGGCATCGAACAGCTTTTTACCGTTTTCGATATCGATCATATGAACGCGAATGATAGCTCCAGGCACACGAAATCGCCAGTCGTATTGGATGTCCATATCAATAAACGGTGACACATGAAAAATTTTGTTGAAACGGTATCGACGCCAATGATCAACAGGGTGTTCATTTTGGTTATCACCGAATACATAACAATGGCGTTCCCCCCAGGGGGTATTGTGGATTTCAACCACAATGGTTTCAACCCTGATATCTGAAGCGTCGTAGCAGTAATAAAAACTGGCCGGATTAAAGCAATATCCAAAATACCTTAAGTGGGTCAGCAGTCGAATCGGCCCGGCCGGCCGGTTTCCAATGTGCGTTTGAACAAGATCCCGAACAGCCGTGTCGATGGGCACGGAAGGATCGCCAAAATGATCTTTGCGGCGAAAATAAGCGATATTCCATCGTTGGTATGACCACAGGGGGTGAGTATCGAAAAGTGTGGGGAGTTCCTTTAGATCGAGAAACATAAAAAAAAGCCGGTATCGGAACATGTTCGGCCGGGGTCTGAAGCGCCGATGCCTTACAGAGCCTTCATAAATAGCGCTCTTTATCATGACAATGTTTTCCCAAAATGTTTGCAAACCGACAGGGCACTGTTCACGCCGTCCTCATGAAACCCGTAACCCCAGTAGGCCCCGCAGAAATAGGTCCGATTTCTTCCGTTGATGTCATCCTGTTTCCGACGTGAGCTTAAGCTGTTCGGATCATAGACCGGATGATGGTAGCTGATGCGTTGAATAATGTAATCCGGGTGGATCTTCTCCGGCATGTTTAAGGTTACGCAAAACTCTTCCGTCGCCTTCAGGCTTTGTAGGATATTCATATCATAGGTCAGCGCAACTCGCCCTTTTTCTTCTTTTGGGATGTGATAGTTCCAACTGGCCCAGGCCGTTCTTTTGGACGGGAGGACCGATTTGTCGGTGTGCAGAATGGCCAGATTTTCCTGGTAGGGAATAGTGCCTAAAANNTTTTTTCTCCTTCCTTTGTGGTAACCTCGACGTTTTCCGGGAATCGCTTGATCGATGCCACCGGTGAGTTCAGACGGATCCGGTCTTTATAAGGTCGGGTTAAGGGCCCGATATACTGGCTCGAACCGCCTTTGATGACCAGCCATTGCGGTTGATGACGTACATTCAGAAAACCATGGTTGTTAAAAAATTCTACCAGATATCGTGCCGGAAACTTTCTGAACTGAACAGGATCCGCCGACCAGATGGCTCCACCCATGGGAATAATGAAATGTTCAATGAAGGTGTGACTGTATTTTTTTTGTTCCAAATAGGTCTGAAGTGTGATGCTGTAATCATCGGATCGAATGAGTTCCGATGCTTCATGCCGGAACCGAAGCGCATCCCAAAGCATCCGGTAAAATGAGGGACGGAAAAGATTTTTTCGCTGAACAAATAAAGCGTTCAGGGTACTGGGGGAAAAAACCAGCCCTGTTTGATCGCATTGAACGCTGAAACTCATATTCGACGGTTGCCAGGCCACCCCGAGTGACCGCATCAATTTGATAAAATTCGGGTAGGTCTTTTCATTGAATACGATGAAACCGGTATCCACCGGACATGTAATACCCCCGGTTGATACATTAATGGTGTTGGTATGCCCGCCGATGTAGTCATTGGCTTCATACAGAACAATGTCGTGGTTTTGACTCAACAAATATGCGGATACCATGCCGGAAATGCCGGAACCAATAACTGCAATTCGCATCGATTTTATCCCCCTTTAAATTTGATTCAAAACTTTTGGTTGTGGTCAAACACATAGTCGCCTGATTGAAACGGGGATTCACATCTCATGAACACGCATATGTCGAGTATCTAATTTGTTTATTAGTATTTAGTCTTCAATTTTTCAAGTAGGTTTGAAAGCTGAATTACATGTCTTCGTTCTTCTTTGATGATCTCATCGATCCGATCTTGTCCGGACTGATGCGGTATCAAATCTTTGATCCCCAGATAAAATAGAATCGAGTCCTTCTCAAGTCCCACTGCTGTGCGAAGTATTTCTTCAAGGGTTTCATCTCCGGTGAGGGAATCGGCAACAGAAGGACTCCCTTCTCCACCCATGGTGTCCGCCATTGCGGCAAGATATTGAGACACCTCGTTATAAGGGTCGAACACCTTCGGAACTTTATCCTTTTCGGCAAGGGTCGTTCGCATTTCGGTGAATATTTTCTGGTGATGATCTTCCATTTTGGCAAGGCTTTCCAGAAATTTTTGATTTTTGGTATCGGATTGCAAACCTGCTGCCTTCCGGTAAAAGGCGGCACCGTTGTTTTCAATGCGGATTGCCATTTCAAAAATCTCATCTGCGTTAAACACGATGGCCATTTTGTTTCCTCCTTTTTTACATACCGTTCAAAATTTAGATAACAACCGAATGTGTGGTCGTTCTGCCATGAATTTTTGATTCATTTCTGGTGTTATATGAAGCATATGAAAGTTGAGGATTCCCTTTGAACACGTACCTTTTTAAAAGGGTAAAGTTTAGAATAAAATCCGTTCCAGCGCTTTTTTCCGAAAATCAAATATATCTTTTATTTTTTTGCTTACTGAGATCTCATGTACCATCTCACCAATTGGGCCCAGGGGCATGACGTAATTCACGATATCCTGCATTTCGACATCCCGGCCGACTTCTTTGAAAAAATGTTGATGATGCCAAAACCGAAAGGGGCCCAATCGTTGTTCATCGACAAAGTAGGTCGGTATCTTGACATGGGTGATTTCAGAAATCCAAATGGTCGGCATGAAAGCCACCGGTGTAATACGATAGCTGATGATCATCCCCAAGTGCATACTTTTTGGGATGTCGGAAATAACCTTTAAATTGAGCCATGGGGGTGTAATCTTTGAGAGGTTTACAGGGTTTGAGAAAAATTCCCATGCCTCGGTCATTGAAATCGGAATCAATTGTCTTCGATTGATTCGATGAAGTTTCATTTTGTTCTACCAATATTTTTTACCTACCTGCGATACTTTATCCTAAAAAATGTCCTTTAATGCCAGCAAGGTTCCAATGGGTGGGTTATCGGAAGGGTCTTTTGAATAGTGAGCATAACGAATATTGCCGGAAGTGTCTATAAAAAATACACCGGGCATCTGCATAACATCTCCCTGGGGTACGCCCGGTGTGTGTCCACGTGACAGGGTTTTCAATCCTTTCAANNAAAAGGAACGGCGATGTCATACTGGCAACAGAACCCCTACCAAGACCATATGTCTGATAGAGTTTTTTTTGGGGATCGCAAATTATCGGAAATGATAAAGAAAATTTATTTTTAAACGCCTCCGCCTGATCGGGCGTTCCCAGACCAACGAGAACAACCTGAAAACCATTGTCCTCAAACTGTGCTTTTGAGCGATGCAACTGCATTGCTTGTTCACGGCAAAATGGTCAACCGAAATGTCTAAGAAAAACAAGAAGCAGGGGACGTTTCTTCCATAAGTCGCTAAGACGGCGTTTCGTCCCATCGGAAAACTTTACCTCGGCATCCATTGCTTTCTGGTATGTTTCTGCTGAAGTCACTTGCTCTATCCTTTATTTAAAAGATAACATCATGTGATAATTTTAATTTGCTGTAACATTTTTGGGCGATTTGCGTCAAAAACTCACAAGAATACTTAACATGACAATTCGACGGAAACACCTTTCTTTTTCAGGTCTTCAAGTATCTCTTTTAGTTGAGATTTTTCACAATCTTCAATGTGGTAGACATTTTTTACGCCATCTGTGAACAGCAATACAAAATGGCCGTTGTCATCCACGTAGGCCTTACGAATATAATCATCGTCAAGCCAGGGAGTGAGCGCTTTCATAAAATCAGACAAATTACATGTTTTCATTGAAACACCTCCTAAATTCCTGAGTTTTCCAAAACGTAGAATGAGGCACAAAAAACCATTTGTGATGAGGTTTAAACATTAATATATCCTATTTCCATCAAAAGACAAAGTCAAAAGAGACCTTCAATTGTATCCGCAGCTTCGAAAAAGGATTGAAAAAAGCAATACGGTGTCATATTTATATTCATTTACAAGATCGTTATTCCCCGGATAGTCGAAAAAGAGGATGCTACAAAAACCTGGTGGACCGGCTATCTTTATATCCTCAAATAAAAACCATTGCTCACCTTAAACATGGAAACGATGACTAAACATAAAACAAACCCGGTCATCGAAGCCCGGAATCTAACACGAATCTATACGCTGGGTGACAGTGAGGTGATCGGCATTAATGATATCGGCCTCGATATTGCTCCGGGTGAGTTGGTGGTGCTTAAAGGCAACAGCGGCTCGGGAAAGAGCACCCTTTTATCTCTCATTGCCGGTCTGGATCGCCCCACCCGGGGATATCTGAATGTTTCCGATCATGACCTCACCAAAGCGGCACCATCCGATCTCACGCATTTTCGGCGCAACGTCGTGGGTATAGTCTTTCAATCTTTCAATTTAATGCCCACCCTGAACGTGGTTGAAAATGTCTGCCTGCCGGGGTTACTGGCGGGAAAATCTGCAGACCGGATAACATCAAAAGCCATGGGACTGTTGGACTGGTTGGGTCTTTCCACCCGATGGAACCATTTGCCGGCCCAGCTTTCCGGTGGAGAAATGCAGCGTACGGCCATCGCCCGGTCACTGATCAATGATCCGGATATCATTTTGGCCGATGAACCCACGGGGAACCTGGACAGTCACAACGGCCAAATTGTGGTGGAGTTGTTTGCGGAGCTGAATCGTAAATGGAACCGAACCGTGATCATCGCTACTCACAGTGATATTGCAGATTCATCGGCATCCATGACCATCTGTCTGAAGGACGGAAAGATTTTCGATCAAACATGCGACATATAGCCTTTTTTTTTCGATTTTTTATTTGGTTCAGTCTGCGAAACATGAAAAAGCACTTGGGTCGCGCACTGACGGTGCTTTTGGGGATCGCGCTGGGCGCCGCAGTCTTTACCAGTGTGCGAATTTCCATTCATGCTGCTCTTGATTCGTTTACCCGAAGTATGGACGTGATTGCCGGCAGTGCTGATCGGGTATTGGTCCAACCCGGGGGTCGAGTGCCAGAAGAATGGGTGCCCAAGCTCATTCAGCTGAGCGTTGTCCAGAAGGCCTCACCTGTTTTGACCACATATGTCCGTTTGGCCGATAAAAAGTCCGAACCGTTTTTATTGATCGGTGTTGATCCTATCATGGATCGGAGCTTTCGCAAATGGCAGATTTCTGAACTCACGGAAGAAGTTGCCGAAAGCTGGATTGAACTGCTCAAAAGACCGTATACCCTGATCATCGGGAAGTCTCTGGCCGAAAAATATGCGTGTCGTCGCGGTGATCAGCTTACCATCGAGCACACCCGGCAAACCGCTTTTTTTAACATTGTTGGAATTCTGTCAACCGGCGGGTTGGCCACAGCGGAAGGGGGGATGATCGCCTTAACCGACATCGCCACCTTTCAGGAGTTTACCAAACTTCACGGATGGGTGGATCGCATTGATTTAAAACTTTCGCCGAAGGCCACGAACAGAGATCTTGAAATCATCCAAAGAATACTGCCCGATAATTTCCACTTGGGCGCTCCATCTGCCGCAAAGGAGAGCGGCCGGTCACTGATTCGCGCCTATCAACTCAATCTTTCGATTCTGAGCTTTGCCTCCTTGTTTGTGGGGATGTTCCTGGTATATAGCCTGGTGGCGCTGAACGCTGCTTCTCGGCGTCACGAACTGGCCATACTGCGCGCTAGCGGTGCATCGCCTTATCTGCTGTTCATGGTTTTTTTAGCAGAAGGGGCGCTATTTGGCGTGATCGGCTGGTTAACGGCACTTCCCATCAGCACGTTACTGGTCAAGTATTTGTTGAAGGGGGTCAGCCAGACGATTTCGATACTGTTTGTAAAAGTTCAGGCGGACACGCTCTCTCTGAGTCCCTGGGAGGTCATATTGAGTTTCAGTATCACCGTGTTTACTTCGAGCGTTTCCGCCTTGCAGCCTGCTTGGGAAGCCATGCAAGTATCGCCCAACGAGGCACTCGAAATATCCCATCATGGCATGCAATACAAAAAATCTCCCTATAAACTTGCCATGGTAGGAATAGGATGCCTTTTTCTGGTGGTGCCGTTGTCCCTGCTTCCGAAGGTTTTGAATATGCCTTTGCCGGGATATGTTGCCATACTGCTTCTGTTTGGCGGGTTTTCCCTGTTTGCCCCTTGGGGCCTCAGCCAAATGGGGAAGGCTCTGTCACCGACTCTCGGTCGATTTGCCGGGATTCCGGCGTATCTTGCCGGCCGGTATGTGCGGGACAGCGGAACCCGAACCGCGGTTTCCGTGGGCGCACTCATCACTGCTGTGGCATTATTTGCATCTTTGGTCATCATGATCTACAGTTTCCGAAGCACGGTTGAGTTGTGGGCCGATCAGACGGTGAGCGGCGATTTGTTTGTCACGACTAAAATGGGAGAAATCAACCGGTTTCGCTACCCCATACCTCGGGCGGTTGTGGATGGACTGGAGGAATTCAAAAATCAAGTGGACATTGTTCCCAGCCGCCGGTATTTTTTGACCTATAACAATTTCCCGTATGAATTCGAATTGCTGGATATCGATGTTTTTTTACGTCACGGGGACTTTGTCTGGTTAAAGGGTGATCCGGATGAAATTCGAACGTTGTTGAAACAGGGTAAAGGGATGGTGATCTCTGAGGTCTTCTCCAATCGTACCGGATTGACGA
>DNGT01000010.1 GCA_003486165.1 Desulfobacteraceae bacterium | reverse complement strand
CCCGACCTTGTTCATTTTCGATTCTCCGCACAGGATGATATCGAACTTCAATCCCGGCAACCGGTGGAACAGGTGGTGTTGAATATACTGGAACTGGCTGTCTGGAGCTGTAACATTCTGATAGATGAAAAAAAAATTCCATGTACCTTTCAGATAAATCCGAAAAAAGAGGAACTTAAGATCGACCTTCCCGAAAGCATGTCCGGCACGTTCTTTTTGACTATCGATTACCAGGGGTGGATCAACGACAAGATGGCCGGGTTTTATCGCAGCACATTTGAAACCAACGGCCAGAAACGATACATTGCGGTCACCCAGTTTCAGGAAAGTGACGCACGCCGGGCTTTTCCCTGTATGGACCACCCGTCTCAAAAAGCGGTCTTTGACATTAAAATGATTGTGGACGCCGACCTTATAGCCCTGTCCAATGGGCCGGCAGTGGAAGAAAAACCTTTGGCAGGCGGGAAAAAGCAGGTTCGGTTTGAAACCACGCCGCCAATGTCCACCTATCTTCTGTTTTTCGGTGTGGGCGAGTTTCACCTGACAGGCCATGAAGCCGATCCACGGGTGAGGTCTGTGACCTTGCCGGGTCGGGGTGCCTACGGTGGGTTCGGGCTGGAATTCGGCCGGAGGGCTCTCGAGTTTTGTGAAACCTATTATCAAATTCCTTATGCACTGTCCAAAATGGACTTGATTGCCGTTCCGGATTTTGCATTCGGGGCCATGGAGAACTGGGGGGCCATTACCTTCAGAGAGAACCTGATCCTTCACTATCCGGAAGTGACCTCCAAGTCCGGTGAAATGAGTATTTGCAATGTCATTGCCCACGAAATCGCCCACCAGTGGTTCGGNNTGAACGAGAGTTTTGCCACCTATTTTGCATACGGTGTTGTGGACCACTACCACCCAAAATGGCAGGTCTGGGACCAGTTTCTGCTGGGACAAACCGCCCCGGCTATGGGGCGCGACGGACTGAACGACACCTGTGCCATCGAAATTCCAGGCGGCGAACACGTGGTCATTAATACCAGCACCGCACCGATCATTTACAGCAAGGGGAGCAGTATTTTACGTGTCATTCAGGGATATATCGGTAACGACGATTTGAGGAAAGGATTGCAGCACTATCTGAAGACATTCGAATATGCCAACGCCGCCAGCCACAATCTTTGGGAAGCCCTGGAAGAGACATCCGGAAAGCCGGTTACCGCTCTGATGAAAAGCTGGATCGAACAACCCGGGCATCCCCTCGTTGAGGCCCAACGCAAAGGACGCGATCTCACGTTGACCCAGAAGCGGTTCACCTATCTTGAGAACACGTCCGATCAAACCTGGCAAATCCCGGTGACCCTTACCGTCTATTACGAAACCGGCGATTCGAGGACAATCTCAATACTTCTGGAAGAAACATCAACCCGGATCGATCTGGGTGCGGCCTGCGTTGCTTACAAGGTCAACGCCGGTCAGACCGGATTTTACAGGGGGGCCTACAGGGCACCGGAAGATCTGGCGGCTATCGGTCAACGGGTTGCAGGCAAAGATCTTTCTCCTGAAGATAGATGGGGCCTTCAAAACGACCTTTTTGCCCAGGTTCAATGCGGCGGAACTTCCATTGACGACTATTTGGCATTTTTAAACAACTACTTCGACGAAGACGCCTATCTCCCCTTAAGCAGCATAGCGGATAACCTGTTTAAGGCCTACCTGGTCTTTGACGGTGAACGTCAGGAAGCGATTCGCTCCATTGGCATATCCATGCTTGAAAAGACCCTGTCGGCCATCGGGTATCTCCCGGTTCCTGATGAAACCCTCACTGCTTCTCTGCTCAGGGATCAGGTTCTCTGGCCTGCCGTGGTTTACGGGTCGAACCCGGCAGCTGTGTTTGCCGCCGACCAGTTCGAGGCATTGCTTCAGGGCGATACAATCCATCCGGACATTTTAAAGAGCGTGCTCATGGCCGGCGCGCTGGCAGGCGGGACGGATATCCTCGAATGGCTCATCCGCCGGTTCGAAACCTGCGAGAGTGAACACGAGCGGCTTCAGATCCTTACGGCCCTGGGATGTTTCCGGGACTTTGGCTTGATCAAAAAGGCTTTAGCGTACACCCTGGAAAAGGTTCCAGGGAGGAACCGGTTCATCCCCATGACGGCGGCGGGGTTAAACCCGTATGCCGCCGATGCCATGTGGCAGTGGTTTGCGGATCATGTCGATTCACTAGAAGCCCTGCACCCCCTGCTGTTCGAGCGGGTTATCGCAGGGATCGTTCCGGTGTCCGGGTTGTCAAACCCGGAAGGCGTCAACTCCTTTTTCAGCCAATACCTCGACCAAAAGCCTCATCTCGAAGCGGTGGTTCGGATGAGCCTGGAACGACTGGAGATCAATCACAGGATGCGAAATTCTTTCTAGTCGCACCCAAATGGAGCGATTATTATTTTTGTATAGCTCTGCCAGCATTTGAAACGCTCAGTTTTGGTTACACGCACTATAATATCAGGGGTCGGGGAGTTTTTCNNTAAACCATCGCTACATGGATAATCTTTTTTTAATCGCATGAACTCGCGGCAAGGGGTCGTAAAGAAAAAACAGGAAATTATCTTTGAAATATCAATAGGTTTTCTGCATTATTTTAAAATTTAGTTAAAGATACAACGTCGGTATGCGCCTGTTTTTTTTTAACGATCCCTAAGCCACTCAAACAGCATCCCATGTAAAAAAAGATCATCCATTCCGCCATATTCAAGGATTTAGGAGAAAAACTCCCCAACCCCTCAATATAAAGATTGAAATTATGATGATCATGACTATGATTGAACATATAGGCATAAATTAGGAAAACGATCATGATTAAAAAGATCATATCAGGGGGCCAGATCGGAGCCGATCAGGGTGCGCTGGATGTGGCCATAAAATACGGCATCCCCCATGGCGGTTGGATTCAAAAAGGGCGTAAAACCCAGGGCGGTGTGCTGCCGCCAAAATATCACTTGAAAGAGATGTCAACATCCAGCTTCAAAGATCGTATCGAGCAGAATGTGATCGATTCCAATGGATCGGTGGTTATTACACATGGTACACTCTCAGGCGGTGCGGATTACTGCCTTAAAATGGCCCAAAAGCATGGCCGACCATGGCTGCATATCGATTTAAAAACGGTATCGGAGTTTACAGCCGCATCCAGGCTCAACGCATGGATAAAAGAAAATGGCATTGAAGTATTGAATGTAAACGGTTCAAGGACCAGTGAGGATTCCACCATATATAAAGACACCATGGACATTTTAGAAGGGGCCGTTTTGCTGGGGCTTGTAAAATCCCCATCCACCGGACAGAGGGGGGACCGGAAAAAAGACGATACGTCTGAAGAACTACTGCCGGCGCCGGTATCGGTGGATGAAGCCGTGAGCCAAATCATCGTCGATATGCCGTTAAAAGACCGGGTAACCATTGCAAATATGAAAAAAGAAGCCCTGGAATCTCTCAATTCGACCCTGGGCATTTATATCCAAAAAAGAATCTTCAAAAATGATGTTGACGGCAAGCTTTTTGCGTCCTGCCTTTCGGTTTCAGGCAAAGACAAACTCGACGGGAGTGGTGTGGCTTTTGTCATCCTCGAAAAGCTGTGGGAAAAATTACAAAAAACGCATAGGATGAGGATTGTCTAGAAATGCAGATTAAACCAATTTGAGATGTTTTGCCTGTTCGTAAAGCTGCCTGGCCAGCCGAACAGTGGCCTGATCCACCATGCGCCCTTCAACTGCTACGGCACCCAGCCCCTTTTTTTGTGCCTCCTTGTGAGCGGCCAGAACTTTTATGGCCCTGTCGATATCTTCTTTTGACGGAGAAAAGACCTGGTTGATGATATCGATCTGGTCCGGATGAATGGCCCATTTCCCATCGTATCCAAGGGCACAGGCCACGGCGGCACTGCGCTGTAATCCTCTTGGGTCCTTGAAGTTCCCGTAGGGTGCGTCGATGGCCAAAAGTCCGTGAGCCTTGGCCGCCATAACCATCCGGCTCATTTCAAAATTCCACCGGTGGCCGGGATAAATCTCTTCTTCTTTTTCACCATGTCCTGAAATAGACACCAGTCGAGCGCCGATTGAGGCTGAATAATCCACGATGCCGAACACCAGGGCGATCAACCGGTCACTGGCTTTGGCGATCTGAGAGACCTGTTCCAGACCTTCGGCACTTTCGATGATGGCCTCGATATTGATACGGCTCGAGAATCTCTTTGCCGCTTCAATCCCGTCGAGCATTCGGGAGACAAAGTGGATGTCTCCGGGGTGGTTCACCTTGGGCACGACTACGGCCTCGATGCGCGGACCGGATGCTTCTACAACCTCCAGAAGATCCCGGTAACCGAAAGAAGTGTCCAGTCCGTTGATTCGAACGGTGACGGTGGTGCCCTGCCAGTCCAGAGTATGAATGGATTGAATGACCCGGGTTCGGGCCGATTCCTTGGCTTCCATGGGAACGCTGTCTTCTAAGTCGAGCATGATCACATCGACATCTCGTTGAGACGCCTTGACATGCATCTTTTCAATGTGACCTGGAACGGAAAGTGTCGATCGCCTGGGTTTCATGATGTTGTTTCCTTTGGCTCCTGACGCTTGCTATGTTTCAAATTCGAGTCTGGTCACCGATATAATCAGCGGCAGTTCAAGCAACTGATCAACAACGGCATCGGAAATGCGCACATTGGTTTTGAGGTAAATGATGTTCATCTTTCCGGTTTCTTCCCGACCCAGATGCATCTGGTCGATGCTGATTTTTTTACTCCCCAGAAGGGACGAGAAACTTCCGATGGCCCCCGGCTTGTCAAGGGTGTATATCAGCGCCAGATGTCCTTCCGGAATAAGTTCGAGCCGAAAATTGTTAATTTTTACGATCCGCATTTTATCCTTTCCGAACAGGGTTCCGGAAACGGTGTTTGTCACTTTCGGCGTCGAAACGCGGACGGTAATAAGGTTGATGTATTCTTCGGCCGTGTCACTGATGATTTCTTTGATCTTTATCCCTCTGTCCTTTGCCAAGATCTGGGCGTTGACAAAATTGACGTCATCCTTCACCACGGGCGCCAGCAGGCCTCTCAGTACCGCTGTTGTAACCGGTGACAGGTCGAGTTCCTTGAAATCTCCGGCATATTCAATGGACACGTTTTCAATGGGGCCCCGGATAAGCTGGGCCTGAAGACTGCCGATATGATCCGCCAGGGTGAGTAACGGTTTCAGTTTTTTAAGAAGATCACCGGTGACCGATGGTACATTAACGGCGTTCATAATCGTGCCGTATTTGAGATATTCAATGATCTGTCCGGCCACATCCACGGCCACTTTTGTCTGGGCTTCCTGAGTGGAAGCACCGAGATGGGGGGTACAAATGAGGCGTTCATGTTCAATCAAGGGGCATATGCCGGGAGGTTCTTTTTCAAAGACATCCAGTGCAGCGCCGGCAACCTTCCCTGACTTTAGGGCAGCATGAAGGGCATCTTCGTCGACAATTCCGCCCCGGGCGCAATTGACGATCATGACCCCGTCTTTCATCTGCTCGAAGGCGTCCTTGTTCAGCAGCCCGATGGTTTCTTTGAACTTGGGGACATGGACCGTAATGTAATCGGACCTGCGGTATAATTCTTCCAGGGAAACACTTTCAAAGCCGGCTTTTTCTATCTGCTCGAGGGTAACATAAGGATCGTAAACAATTACCTTCATCTTTAGGCCACGGGCAAGATCGGCGACAATGGATCCGATTTTGCCATATCCGATAACGCCAAGGACTTTATTGTATATTTCTCTTCCCTGCAGTTTTTTCTTGTCCCAGCGTCCGGCCTTTAACGATGCAGTTCCTTCGGGCACATTGCGCGACAGTGCCATCATCATGCCGATGGCGTGTTCGGCAGTTGTAATCACGTTACCGCCCGGCGTATTCATCACAATG
>DNGT01000342.1 GCA_003486165.1 Desulfobacteraceae bacterium | reverse complement strand
TGATCCAGCGATCTTCGGGAATTTTGTCGTCTATGTTTGCCGCCAAGAAGGCATCGTACCGGCTTGAAAGCTCACCCCAGGAAACAAAGGCCCTGAGCATACCGCCCCGACCGTTGGTCCCAAGCATATGGAGAGAGCGGTCTGAAAGATCTGCCCGGTCAAAAATCTGTTTTACCGTTGCGTCTTTCGCCCTGGGAAGAAAAAAAAGTGGCCCCTCAACATGTTGGGTTTCTCCTGGCGTGTAAACCGATATTTTCAGAGTGCAAGAAGCAAGAGTTCCTGTAGGATGCATCGGGGTAAAGAGTGCAAAAAACGACCCATCCGAACAAGGCAAACTCTCCTCCTGGGCAAGGCACCGGTCCTTATCCATAATCCGGGCACGAAAAGAAATATCTGCACGAACCATCAAAAAATGATCCGGCGGAATCATAACCTCTCGCCGAATGTCCCTGGGCCAATGCCATGTGATGATCCTTGATTCATCACTGAAAGGGTTGAGGCTGCGACAAAACTCAACCGGATTTTTGGTAAACTTCCGAGCCATTTCATCCGGATCAAGGGTATCCAAATCCTGGACACCCTTGTAACATCGATAGATGTCAAGAGTCTTGGCGCGAATCCGCTGTTCTTTTATCCGCTCCGGATAAAGCAGGACACGAGATTCTGCTTCGAGGATAGGATCCATGTCAAGAGGGTCATCGGTTAAACAAAGGACCTCGCCGGGATCGAGAAGATAGGAAAACTCCTCATGAAATTCGGTAATCGTCACCCTCTTGCCGGAGATCAGATCCGTCAAAGACAACTCTGACATGCCTGTCTGTTGAGAATCCCAGGCCCCCAGAGTCTCTTTTTTATCATCCAGATTTGTCAAAATAAGAAGCTTTTTTCCCGAAGGCAGATGATGCCTGAGAAGTGCCAAATGATTCCCCTCCCCTTTTTGTAACATTTTTAGTTCGGTATGGTCGTGAAAAGCCGGATGTATTTTGAGGAGGGTGTTGAGACGTCGAATGTATTTTACCTGGTTCGTTTTTGAACCCCAGTTTAATGAAGATGCCCCATGGACGTTGATCTTTTCGGTGGCATACCATTCCACACCATTGGCAAATCCGAAACCGCCCTGGGAACTGCAAAGGGCGCACAGGGCGGTGCGCATACGGGCAAATTCTTTGGACCGTTCAGCCAGACGCAGATTGTCGTGGGTCTCGGCGAAATGGACGGCAATACCGTCACTGGCAGATATCTCGTTGGCTCCCGGCAGATAATCTTCGATCTGGTTGCGGTTATAGTTTTGAAACAACTCAGAATAGGCCCAGTTGAAATTGGCCCTGTTCAAAATGTCACGGGACACTGAAATTTTCCCGCCAAGTCCTTCTAAAATAAAAATGGTGTCCGGGTACTGCTCCCTGACTCTAGCTACCATATACCGCCATGCAGAAACCGGTATCATGTATCCTGCATCGCAGCGAAAACCGTCCACACCCCGGCGGCACCAAGTAATAAAAACATCTGCCATGTATTCCCACAGATCCTGTTTAGTATAATCGAGCCGTGTAAGGTCCGCCCATACGACTCCCCAGGCGCCCGGAACTTCGATTTTACCGTCAGAGTCTCGAACCAGCCACTGCGGGTGGGTTTCATGGAGACCGGCGGCCCAACCGGTGTGGTTGATAGCGATGTCGATAAAAATCGAGGCATGTCGCTCATGGATTGCATCCACCAGTTCGATGAATTGCTCTAGAGGTGTGGCCCGCGAATCGAATTCGGCCAATGCCGAATCAACGGCTGTAAAACTAAGGGCCGCATACGGGCTTCCAAAGCGTCCCATCCGGGCATAGGTGGTAGGCGTGGGATGGATCGGTAGCAGCTGGATAACCCTGCACCCCAGTTCACCGATGATGAAATCCAACTCTTTTATCAAATCACGAAAGGTTCCTGAAGGTGGAATAACAGTATATCCGCTTTTGTCCAAACTTTGGATCAAATTTTCATCTGCATCCTGAAAAAAATCACCGCTTTTGTTTGGACCGAACTGTCGGACAAACGCATTGTAAATGATATTGGAACAGCAGGTGTCTGCCGGCTCAACATTAATGACGACATTCGGCCCTTCCGGCCATATCGGTCGTGTTTCCCCTTTGGGCAAAAAGAAACACTTTCCCTCGAAATGCCCGACTTCACAAAGCGGAACTGTAATTTTAAAGCTTTGGTTGTCAATGCGCTTCATTGACAGGTCGAACCAGTCTCTGCCCAGTGGCGGCCGGTTATTTTCGACCTCCGTAATGATCTCTCTTCTGGCTGTTTTTGCATGCCCAATGTTCGTTCGAAGCCAGGCGCTTCCTTTTTGAGGATGGGGAAGAGAGAGGATAAATGTACAGGTATCGCCCCTAAACATCAGGATGCGGGTCCCTGGTGCAGGATTCTGAATAAATCTATCTGAATTCTTCATTTGGTTTCGCTTTTTATGATCTATGCAAAAAGACAAAAAAATAACACTTTACGAGAGTGTTTCGTATTGGGTGTAAAGCCTTTTACCTTAAAAAATTTTCCCGGCCGCTGCTCTGTAGCGGCATTTCTGAAAATTAAGGGTACGAAACTTAAATTATCAATATAAGTCAATGAAAATTGGGTGTCAAAGAAAAAGGCATCATTAGGTAAATACTGAAGGTTTAAATAGATGAAGAAATTTGCGGCCCATCCACAACCTCAGACTGAGAACCCAACAGATTAGAAATTTTTTGCCTGAGTTCTTCGGCTGCTGAATGGCTTTTGACCACATATCCATCAGCCATAGAAAGTTGTGGACAATCCAGATAGGTGTCGTGAATGGTAACAATAAGCACTGGGAGATTCGGATCACGAACTTTNNACAGTTTCGATATTGTCTGTTGTTGAGACGTTATGCTTCTCACCGGTCAGCCCTTCCCTGCAAAGTTCCTTTACCCATGCCTGATCATCGATAATAAGGATATTGGCCATTTTTATCTCCCGGCCGAGTCTTCTTGCAAGAGTTCCTCTATGGTGAAATGGAATCGGCACATCCAAACAGCATAAAGGCGATCTATATTTAAAATCAAATGTGTTAGAATTTTAATAGTACTCTACATACTTAACACCGACTCCGAAATGATTGTTATCTTCACCGCCAATATCTTTCCACCATTTGACTTCAGCAAGAGAAATGGTCCTCAACCCCTCGCAGAGTTCAGGATCAGAAGAATCAAACAGACAGTCATTCATTTGGAAATAAATATTGGCTCCCTCTTTGAAAAAAACATCGGACTCGAAATACATGCCATCCTTGCTGTAGTTGAGCACTCTGGCATTGAACATCTTTTTTTTGTTAAAACAACCCCATGCGATGGATGCTTTGCATCTATGACGTTTATCGATTCTTTTTTCCATAAGCCATGAACCTCCTGAAATACGTTATTTTCAAGCTCAAGTGGAAGATAGATCAATTGGGTTTTTCAAGTTAATGCACAACATGCCTCTTTAATGCCGCTGAGGTTTGGTCATCAAGATTTAGCAGCAAATCCTCCGGATTAATTTGAGT